>NZ_JBHYHC010000113.1:0-31163 GCF_042738955.1 Umezawaea sp. NPDC059074 | reverse complement strand
CCGGCCACCTGCCGGGGTAGCGAGTACCCCGGCAGGTGGTCGATCCGGGCTTGGGACCCGTCTGCTGAGGGCCGGTCGGTGGCCTGGGGTGCTTGATTAACCTTCGGGCGAGTGGTCCGAACTCGGTTGTGCTCAAGGGCGCTGGCCTGGTTGGTCCACGATGGACACCACGGTGGTGGCGTTCTGCGGGGTGCCGAGGTATTCGTACGTCGTCGCGTCGAACACCAGCACGATCGGCGTCGGCTTCGGGCGTGCCGAGGCCGACGCGGCGGCTGAGGCGGGCACCGAGGCGGACGGTGACGGGTCGGCGGGGGGTGGCCAGGTGATGCCGATGCCCGGCTTGCCCGTCGCGTCGTGGACGTCCGGCACCACCTGGAGGCCGGGGATCCTCGACGCGGCCTCGAACAGGGCCGCGCGGGTCTCGGCGGGCATCGCGGACTCACCGATGAGCGCGAGGACGTCCTTGCCCCTGGCGTTGACGTTTCCGGGGTCGCCGCTGGCGTTCGCGTCCAGGTAGGCGAGCATCGCGTCGGTCGTGGTGGGCAGGTCGGAGCGGTACGCGGGGCGTGGTTCGCACGGCTCCGTCACGCCCGGCAGGATCTCGTCGCCCTTCACCACGGCGGCGCGGCCGTCGCGGCAGCCGGGCAACGGGGTGGTGCTCCCGTCGGTGATCAGCACGCCGTCCTGGGTGCCGTCGACCGACCGCCAGCTCTCCCGGCCGTCGCTCTTCGCGTAGACGAACTGGTCCGGTCGCGGTGCCGAACGCGGCTGGGCCAGCACGTGGTTCGCGGCCAGGCGGAGCACCTGGACCGCGTCGGTGCCCTGCTCGACCGGTGGGGTGGTGCGCGGGACGAGGGTGATCGCGGCGGCGACCGCGGCGGCGAGGCCGACGGTCGTGCCGCCCACCAGCGCGAAGCGGGACCGGTGGCGCAGCAGGCGCACCGGTGCGGGGGCGCTGATGGTCGCCATCACGCGGGCTCGGGCCGGGGCCAGGGCGGCCGCGTCGGGGAGGGGGGTGTCGTCGAACAGGTCGCGCACCAGGGTCAGGTCATCCATTGCTGAACAGCTCCTCGGGAACGTCGGTGGTGGACAGGGCTTCGCGGACCTTGCGCCGGGCGCGGTTCAACCGGGAGCGGACCGTGCCGACGGGGATCGCCAGCGCGGTCGCCACCTCCTCGTAGGTGAGCTGCTCCCACGCGATCAGCAGCACCACGTCGCGGTCGGCGGTCGACAGCACCGCCAACGCCGCAGCCAACCGTCCGCGCAGGGCTTGCGCGCTCACGTCGGCGGCCACCCGGTCGGCGTGGGAGTCCACGTCCGGCTGGGGGCCCGCCGCCTCGTGCAGCCGGTAGCGTCGGACTTCCGCGCGCCGGTGCTGCGAGACCAGCCGGGTCGCGATGCCGTAGAGCCACGGCCGCGCGTCCGGCCGGTCCGCGTCGTAGCGGTGGCGCTTGTCGAACGCGACCAGGAACGTCTCGGCGACCAGGTCGTCGGCCACCTCGCGTCCCAGTCGTCTCGCCAGGTACCGCTGGATGTGCGGGGCGTGCCGGTCGAAGATCGCGGCGAAGCTCTCCGGATCCTGCCGTGATCGCCGGATCAGGTCCGCGTCGGTCGGTGTCATGGTCGCCTTTCGGGCCGGGGTCCTGCCCGTTATCGGCAGGAGCGGCGAAAGGGGTTCACGCGGTCAGCGCTTGACCGACCGGAACCACCGCTCCGCGCCGGGGTGCAGCGGCACGCCCCCGGTCGCGATGCCGGTCCGGATGTTGATCCGGCTGGCTTCCGGGTGCCCCGCGGCGATGCGGGCCGAGTCGGTGAACACCGTCCGCGTCACGATCTCCACCACGTCGTCCGACAGCGACGTCGAGGCCAGCAGCAGGTTCGGCACCGCCACCGTGTCGTTCGCCCCGAGGTCGCCGTACGTCGTGGCCGGGATCGTCACCGGCACGTACGGCCCCGCGAACGCGCTCGCCAACGCCAACGCCTGTTCCTTCAACGACACCAACCGGATCGGGAACCCCTTGGTCACCAGCCCGCTGATGGCGGGCGTCGGAATCCCGGTCAACGCGAGGAAGGCGTCGATCGTCCCGGCCTCCAGCTGCACGGCCGACTCCGAGTGCGCCATCCGCACGTCGTCGGCCACCACGCCCAGCAGCTTCATCAGCCGCGTGCCGGTGAACTCGGTGCCGGACTCGGTGGGCCCCAACGACACCTTGCGGCCCGCCAAGTCCGCGAACGTCCGGATCGGCGACCTCTCCGGCACCACCAGGTGCAGGAAGCTGTCGTACAGCCGTCCCACGGCCCTGATCCCGTCCAGGCTGTCGAGGTCCGCCACGGAGTCCAAAGAGGACAGTCCAAGTTGGGCGGTGCCCTCCTTCATCAGCCGCAGGTTCTCCACCGACGCGGCACTCGGCCGCGCGATCACCCGCGTGTGGGGGAGCTGGTCGGTCAACGCCGCCGCCAACGCCGCCCCGACCTCGCGGAACACCGCCCCGTCCGGCCCGGTCGCGAGGACGAGCTCGGCGAGTTCGGGGGTCGGGGTCGAGGTGCAGGCGGCCACCGGCAGCCCGGCCGCGAGGGCGGCCAGCAGCACGGTGCGACGGCTGGGCGACACGGGGGGAGCGTACGCCGCCCTCCGCGTGAACGGCGCGTGGCGGAGTTGTTACGTCAGATGAATCCCAAGTTTCCGCCGGACTCCTTGTTGCGCGGGGTGCCTGTGCCCAGGATCACGAACCAACTCAGTCCGCCAGCCGCCCCCAATGGAGGAGACGTGGCAGCCAGCCCACCCGGAGCAGCCGTGCGCAAGCCGCTCTACCGGCACCTGTACTTCTGGGTGCTGGTCTCGATCGTCCTCGGCGTGATCGTCGGTTACGCCTTCCCCGTCCAGGCCAGCGGGATGAAGTGGCTGGCCGACCTGTTCGTCGCGCTGGTCAAGGTCGTCATCGCGCCGACCATCTTCTGCACGATCGTCGTGGGCATCGCCGGGCTCGGCAACCTCGCCAAGGCCGGTGGCCTGGCCCTGCGCACGATCCTCTACTTCACCGCCATGACCCTGGTCGCGCTCACCATCGGCCTCATCGTGGTGAACCTGGTCCAGCCCGGCCACCACGGCGCGACCATCCCGATCAAGGACAGCGTCGCCGAGAAGACCCTGGCCGACGCGTCGAGCGCCGACACCGGCATCACCGGGTTCGTGCTCAGCCTCGTGCCGAAGTCGTTCGTCAGCGCGTTCACCGACGGCCAGCTGATCCAGGTCCTCGTGATCGCCGTGCTCGTCGCGGTTGCCGTGGCGGGCATGGGCAAGCGCGGCGAGAAGGTCGTGTCCGCCCTGGACACGTTCGCCAAGGTCATGTTCGGCGTCATCAAGATCGTCATGTACGCGGCCCCGATCGGCGCGTTCGGCGGCATCGCCTACACGATCGGCAAGTTCGGCGGCAGCATCCTCGGCAAGCTCGCCTGGCTGATGGGCTCGTTCTACGTCACCTGCGTGCTGTTCATCTTCCTGGTGCTCGGCGGGGTGGCGTACTACGCCGGGTTCAACATCCTGAAGTTCCTGCGCTACATCAAGGACGAGCTGCTGATCGTGCTGGGCACGTCGTCCAGCGAGACCGTCCTGCCGCGCATGCTGGTCAAGCTGGAGGCGGCGGGCGCGGAGAAGTCCGTCGTCGGCCTCACCATCCCGACCGGCTACTCCTTCAACCTCGACGGCACGTGCATCTACCTGACCATGGGCGCTCTCTTCATCGCCCAGGCGACGGGCACGGACGTCAGCATCGGCACCCAGATCGGCCTCCTGCTGTTCATGCTGCTCGCCAGCAAGGGCGCCGCGGGTGTCACGGGTGCGGGTCTGGTCACCCTCGCCGCTTCCCTGCAAGCGTTCGAGGCGAACAGCGCCATCCCCGCGGTCGGCATCGCGCTCATCGTCGGCATCGACCGGTTCATGTCCGAAGCCCGAGCGATCACGAACGTCATCGGCAACGGTGTCGGCACCCTCGTGATCGCCCGCTGGCAGAACCAGCTCGACCGGGACCGGTTGAAGGAGGTGCTCGACAACCCTTCCCTGGTGGACGTCGACCACCTCATCGACCAGCAGCACACCGGTGAGGACGAGAAGCGCGAAGCCGTCCCGGCGGGCGCCCACTAGACCACCCGGCCGCGGGTCCCGCCGCCGCGCACACCCCCCACGCAGCGCGCGGCGGTGGGGCCCGCCATCTCACGCCTCAGGGCCGCCTTCGGGTGGCCCTGAGGCGTTTCCGGGGTCGGTGGGGAAGAAGATCGCGCTCATCAGGTGCGGGGTGCGGCCCGGTGCGGGGCGGTTGGCCATGCGGGCCACGAAGACGTCGCGCAGGTCGCCGATCATCTCGGTCAGCTCGGCGCGGTCGAGCCAGAAGGTGCTCTGGCGGTAGCCGACGAGGTCGGCGGGCGGGTCGGCTCCCTCGCTGTCGAGGTAGGCGTTGAACTCGGCCAGCAGGGCGGCCATGCCCGCGGCGAACCCGTGCCGGTGGTCGTCCAGGGTCATCGTGGCGGCGTCGACGAGGGTCCGCTCGCCGCGCAGCCGGTAGTGGCGTTCGACGGCCCCGTGCACCCGCCGCTCGTCGGCGACCTCCAGCACGCCCGCCTCGGCGAGCAGGCCGACGTGCCGGTACACGGTGGTCTTGGGGACCTCGGCGAGGTGCGCGCACAGGTCGGACGTGGTGCGGGTGCGGCCGCCGGACATGGCGTGCACGATGCGCAGCCGGATGGGGTGCAGGAGCAGGTCGAGCGTGTCCACGCCTTACGATCCCACATCTGGTACCTTTCCCGAAATTGGGAATGCACCACAACGGGGAGACGTCATGAACGCATCGGCCCAGCTCAGCGACGAGGCCGTGATCCCGCTGCTCACGCTCGACCCGGCCGCCGCGCTGGACGACCTGGCGTGGCTCGACCGGGCGGTCGGGGACGCGCGGGTGGTGGCGATCGGCGAGAGCGCGCACTACAACGCCGAGTTCCTCCGGTTCCGCCACCGGCTGGTCCGCTACCTGGTCGAGCGGCACGGGTTCAGCGCCCACGCGATGGAGACCGGGTTCGTCGAGGGCGCGCTGGTCGACGACTGGGTGCTCGGCGGGGACGGCGAGCTGGACGAGGTCATGGCCGCCGGGCTCACGTCGTTGATGGGCCTGTGGACGCCGATCCGCGAGCACCTGGAGTGGATGAGCGGGCACAACTCCCACTCCGAGAACCCCGTCGGCTTCCACGGGATCGACATGCCCGGCTCGCTGTCGTCCCTGCTGTCCGGCCTGGACGCCGTGATCGCCTACACCGGCCAGGGGGCGCACCTGCGGGAGATCGCGGCGGCCTTCTCGGCCGAGTCGGCGTTCACCGCGCCCGCCGCCCTCGCCGCCTACGCGGCCCTCGACACCGCGACCAGGGACGCGCTCACCGCCGGCCTCGCCGACCTGACCGCGCACCTCACCGCGAACAGCCTCGACCTGGTGCGGAGCACGTCGATCACGGCCTACGACCGCGCCCGCCGGGAGTTGGCCACGACGGTCGCCCTCGACGGCATGGTCCGCGCGCTGGCCCGCGGCGACTTCCGCTCGATGATGTTCGCCAGGGAGGCCGCCATCGCCGACACGGTCGAGTGGATCCTGGAACGGGAGGAGCGGATCGTCCTCACCGCCCACAACGCCCACGTCCAGCGCTGGCCGGGGAGCCTGCCCGGCTCGGGCCCGCTGACGTCGGTCGGCCTGCACCTCGCCGACCGCCTGGGCGGCGACTACCTGGTCGTCGGCACCACGTCCGGCACCGGCCGCACCCTCAACACCGCGCCCGACTTCTACGACGGCGTCCTCTTCGCGGACCTCGAACCGCCGAGGCCGGGCAGCCTCGACGCCCTGATGGCCGCCACCCACGACGGCCTCTTCGCCACCGACCTGCGGACCCTCTCGCCCGCCGACGCCGCCGTGGTCGACGCCGTTCCCGACCAGCGCCTGGGCGTGCAGTACTCGCCGGTGGACGCGCGCAAGGCCTACGACGTCCTCGTGCACTTCCCGCACGTCTCGGCGGCCGAGCCCGACCGGGCCGCCCTGGCCCACGCGCCCGCCGAGGTCCGGGAGGCGTTCGGGAAGTGGGAGCCGGAGGCGGTGTGACTCTCCGCAACCACCCGAACGATCGGTCCTGTTACCGTCCGCTAACTGGGACGCACCCGCTCTGACCAGTACGGTTGTCCTGGGAACCCCTGGCGGGGCTGGTGTCGGCCTGCTCTCATCGACGCGCGGGGGGTGATCGGCTCGGATATGCTTCCGGGCTGTAACCGATTTCGAGGTGTAGGCCCACTGTCGTTCCGACAGCCCGAATCGTTACGCGATCATGCGCAGGACCACCCATTGGAGGGTGATTCCACGTTTCGCGGCTGTTAAGGTCGCGTCAACACGCGGGCCACCGTCGTCCCGTGCCCAGAGACCGTTCAGCAGGTCTGAGCACGAGGACATCGTTCTTTCACAGGACGACGAAGGAGGTCTGCGCTGTGATCTTCTCCGCCATCCCGGCCCCCCAGGGGCTCTACGACCCCACTGCGGAGCGTGACGCTTGCGGTGTGGCGATGGTGGCCGACATCCGGGGTCGGCGTTCGCACGGCATCGTGGACGACGCGCTCACGGCGTTGGCGAACCTGGAGCACCGGGGCGCCGCGGGAGCCGAGCCGACCAGTGGTGACGGCGCGGGCATCCTGCTCCAGCTGCCGGACGAGTTCCTCCGCGCCGTGGTCGACTTCGACCTGCCGCCGAGGGACGCCTACGCCGCGGGTGTCGCGTTCCTGCCGCTGGACCCCGACGACCGCGCGAAGGCCGTCGCCATGGCCGAGCGGATCGCCGTCGAGGAGGGCCTGACGGTCCTGGGCTGGCGCGACGTGCCGGTCGACCCCGAGGCCGCCGACGTCGGTCCGACCGCGCTGTCGGTCGTGCCGCACTTCGCGATGCTGTTCGTGACGGCCGCCGACGCCGACCGCACGGGCGTCGAGCTGGACCGGCTCACGTTCTGCCTGCGCAAGCGGGTCGAGCACGAGACCGGCGC
Organism: Umezawaea sp. NPDC059074; assembly: GCF_042738955.1. Lineage (NCBI taxonomy): Bacteria > Bacillati > Actinomycetota > Actinomycetes > Pseudonocardiales > Pseudonocardiaceae > Umezawaea > Umezawaea sp. NPDC059074. The sequence continues at coordinate 24,113 of NZ_JBHYHC010000113.1, read as the reverse complement.
GGCGAGCGTGGGCACGTACTTCCCGTCGCTGTCCGCCCGCACGCTCGTCTACAAGGGGATGCTCACGACCGGGCAGCTCCCGGCGTTCTTCCCCGACCTGCGCGACGAGCGGCTCGCGTCCGCCATCGCGCTGGTGCACAGCCGCTTCTCCACGAACACGTTCCCGTCGTGGCCGCTCGCGCACCCGTTCCGGTACGTGGCCCACAACGGCGAGATCAACACCGTCCGCGGCAACCGGAACCGGATGCGCGCCCGTGAGGCGCTGCTCCGCTCCGACCTGATCCCCGGCGACCTGACCAGGCTGTTCCCGATCTGCGACCCCGAGGGCTCGGACTCGGCGTCGATGGACGAGGTCCTGGAGCTGCTGCACCTGGGCGGCCGGTCGCTGCCGCACGCGGTGATGATGATGATCCCCGAGGCGTGGGAGAACCACGTCTCGATGAAGCCCGCCCAGCGGGCGTTCTACCAGTTCCACGCCAGCCTGATGGAGCCGTGGGACGGCCCCGCCTGCGTCACGTTCACCGACGGCACGCTGGTCGGCGCGGTCCTGGACCGCAACGGCCTGCGCCCCGCCCGCTGGTGGCAGACGGCCGACGGCCGGGTCGTGCTGGCCAGCGAGACCGGCGTGCTGGACGTGCCGCCGAGCCAGGTCGTGGCCAAGGGCCGCCTCCAGCCGGGCCGGATGTTCCTGGTGGACACCGAGGCGGGCCGGATCGTCGACGACGCCGAGGTCAAGGCGAACCTCGCCGACGACCACCCGTACGACGAGTGGCTGCACGCGGGCCTGCTCCAGCTCGACGACCTCGCCGACCGCGAGCACGTCGTGCAGAGCCACGAGTCCGTCGTGCGCCGCCAGCTCACCTTCGGCTACACCGAGGAGGAGCTGCGCATCCTGCTCGCGCCCATGACGATCGGCGGCATGGAGCCGCTCGGCTCGATGGGCACGGACACCCCGGTCGCCGCGCTGTCGAAGCGCTCGCGGCTGCTCTACGACTACTTCGTGCAGAACTTCGCGCAGGTCACGAACCCGCCGCTGGACGCGATCCGCGAGGAGATCGTCACGTCGGTGTCGCGCGTGATGGGCCCGGAGCAGAACCTGCTGGACCCGTCGCCGGTGTCGTGCAGGCACATCCAGCTCGACTACCCGGTGATCGACAACGACGAGCTGGCCAAGCTCATCCACATCAACGACGACGGCGACCTGCCGGGCTTCGCCTGCACGGTGCTGTCGGGGCTCTACGAGGTCGACGGCGGCGGGGACGCGCTGGCGGCGGCGATCGAGCGCGTGCGTCGCGAGGCGTCGGAGGCCATCGCGAACGGCGCTCGCACGCTGGTGCTGTCGGACCGCGACTCCGACCACCGGATGGCGCCGATCCCGTCGCTGCTGCTGGTCTCCGCGGTGCACCACCACCTGGTGCGCACCAAGGAGCGCCTGCGCGTGGCGCTCGTCGTGGAGACCGGCGACGCCCGCGAGGTGCACCACATCGCGGCGCTGCTGAGCTACGGCGCGGCGGCGATCAACCCGTACCTGGCCTTCGAGACGATCGAGGACATGGTCGGCACGGGCGCGATCACCGGCATCGACGCCCGCAAGGCCGTCCGCCAGTACGTGACCGCGCTGGTCAAGGGCGTCCTGAAGATCATGTCCAAGATGGGCATCTCCACGGTCGGCGCGTACACCGCGGCGCAGGTGTTCGAAGCCATGGGCCTGTCGCACGACCTGCTCAACGAGTACTTCACCGGCACGGTGTCCAAGCTCGGCGGCGTCGGCCTCGACGTGCTCGCCGAGGAGGTCGCGATCCGGCACCGCCGGGCGTTCCCGGACAACCCGACCGACCGCTCGCACCGGCGGCTGGAGGTCGGCGGCGAGTACTCCTACCGCCGCGAGGGCGAGCTGCACCTGTTCACGCCGGAGACGGTGTTCCTGTTGCAGCACGCCACTAAGACCCGCAAGGCCGACGTGTACCGCCAGTACACCGAGGAGGTCGAGCGCCTGGCCCGCGAGGGCGGCACGCTGCGCGGCCTGTTCGAGCTGCTGACCGAGGGCCGCACGCCGGTCCCGATCGACGAGGTCGAGCCGGTCTCCTCGATCGTCAAGCGCTTCAACACCGGCGCGATGTCGTACGGCTCGATCTCGGCCGAGGCGCACGAGACGCTGGCCATCGCGATGAACCGGCTCGGCGGCCGGTCCAACAGCGGCGAGGGCGGCGAGGACCGCGAACGCCTCTACGACCCCGAACGGCGTTCGGCGGTCAAGCAGGTCGCGTCCGGCCGGTTCGGCGTGACCAGCGAGTACCTGGTCAACGGCACGGACATCCAGATCAAGATGGCGCAGGGCGCGAAGCCCGGCGAGGGCGGGCAGCTGCCCGGCTACAAGGTGTACCCGTGGATCGCGCGCACCCGGCACTCCACGCCGGGCGTCGGCCTCATCTCGCCGCCGCCGCACCACGACATCTACTCCATCGAGGACCTCGCCCAGCTCATCCACGACCTGAAGAACGCGAACGAGCAGGCCCGCGTCCACGTGAAGCTGGTCAGCGAGATCGGCGTCGGCACGGTCGCGACGGGCGTGGCGAAGGCGCACGCGGACGTCGTGCTGATCTCCGGTCACGACGGCGGCACCGGCGCGTCCCCGTTGAACTCGCTCAAGCACGCGGGAACGCCGTGGGAGATCGGCCTCGCCGAGACCCAGCAGACGTTGCTGCTCAACGGGTTGCGCGACCGCATCACGGTCCAGGTCGACGGCGCGCTGCGCACCGGCCGCGACGTCGTGGTGGCCGCGCTGCTCGGCGCGGAGGAGTTCGGCTTCGCGACCGCGCCGCTGATCGTCGCGGGCTGCGTGATGATGCGCGTCTGCCACCTGGACACCTGTCCGGTGGGCGTGGCGACGCAGAACCCGGTGCTGCGCGAGCGGTACACCGGGCAGGCCGACCACGTGGTGAACTTCTTCGAGTTCGTCGCGCAGGAGGTCCGGGAACACCTGGCGGCACTGGGTTTCCGCACGATCGACGAGGCCGTCGGCCACGCCGAGCTGCTGAACACCGACCCCGCGATGGACCACTGGAAGGCCTCCGGGCTGGACCTGACGCCGGTGTTCGCGGTGCCGGAGACCCAGTACCCGTCGGCCAAGCGCCGGGTCCGCGACCAGGACCACGGCCTGGAGCACGCGCTGGACCGCACCCTGCTCCAGCTCGCCGAGGGCGCGTTGGAGGACGCGATCCCGGTGCGGCTGGAACTGCCGGTGCGCAACGTCAACCGCACGGTCGGCACGCTGCTGGGCGCGGAGGTCACCCGTCGCTTCGGCGGCGACGGCCTGCCGGACGACACGATCCACGTGACCCTCACCGGGTCCGCGGGCCAGTCGCTCGGCGCGTTCCTGCCCGCGGGCGTGACGCTGGAGATGGTGGGCGACGCCAACGACTACGTCGGCAAGGGCCTGTCCGGCGGCCGGGTCGTCGTGCGTCCGCACCCGGACTCGGCGTTCGCGGCCGAGCAGCAGGTGATCGCGGGCAACGTGATCGGCTACGGCGCGACGAGCGGCGAAATCTTCCTCCGCGGCCGGGTCGGCGAGCGTTTCTGCGTCCGCAACTCCGGCGCGGTGGCCGTGTCCGAGGGCGTGGGCGACCACGCGTTCGAGTACATGACCGGCGGTCGCGCGGTGGTGCTCGGCCCGACCGGCCGCAACCTCGCCGCGGGCATGTCCGGCGGCATCGCGTACCTGCTGGACCTCGACCCCGCCGCGGTGAACAAGGCGATGGTCGAACTCCAGCGTCCGTCACCCGACGACCTCCGCTGGCTCAAGGAGATCGTCACCCGGCACCACCAGCTCACCGGGTCCGCGGTGGCCGCGTCGCTGCTCGGCGACTGGCCCCGGCGGTCCGCGTCGTTCACCAAGGTCATGCCCCGTGACTACCAGCGCGTGCTCGAAGCGATGAGGCTCGCCCGCGCGGAAGGCCGGGACGTCGACACGGCGATCATGGAGGCCTCCCGTGGCTGACCCGCAGGGATTTCTGAAGAACGACCGGGCGGACGCGAAGAAGCGGCCCGTCGACGAGCGCGTCGCGGACTGGCGCGAGGTGTACCTGGACCTCGAACCCGAGGCGCGCGACAAGCAGGTCCGCACGCAGGCGAGCCGGTGCATGGACTGCGGCATCCCGTTCTGCCACTCCGGTGGCGCGGGGTGCCCGCTGGGCAACTTGATCCCGGAGTGGAACGACCTCGTTCGCCGCGGTGACTGGGAGTTGGCGTCCGACCGGCTGCACGCGACGAACAACTTCCCGGAGTTCACCGGCCGGTTGTGCCCCGCCCCGTGCGAGGCGGCGTGCGTCCTGGCGATCACCCCGGACGCCGGGGGAGCGGTGGCGATCAAGCGCGTCGAGCAGGCCATCGCCGACGTGTCGTGGGAGCAGGGACTGGTGCACGCCAGCCAGTCCACGGTGTCCTCCGGCAAGAAGGTCGCCGTCGTCGGCTCCGGGCCCGCTGGCTTGGCCGCCGCCCAGCAGCTCACCCGCGCTGGCCACCACGTGACCGTGTACGAGCGCGACGACCGGCTCGGCGGCCTGCTGCGGTACGGCATCCCCGAGTTCAAGATGGAGAAGAAGGTCCTGGACCGCCGCTTGGCGCAGCTCCGCAAGGAGGGCACCAAGTTCGTGACCGGCGTCGAGGTCGGCGTCGACCTCACGGTGGACCAGCTGCGCGCCAAGTTCGACGCCGTCGTGCTCGCCGTGGGCGCTCTGCGCGGCCGCGACGACACGACCACGCCGGGCCGCGAGCTGGCCGGGGTGCACCTGGCGATGGACCACCTCGTGCCCGCGAACCGCGCCGTGGAAGGCGACGGCCCCTCGCCGTTGTCGGCCGAGGGCAAGCACGTCGTGATCATCGGCGGCGGCGACACCGGTGCCGACTGCTACGGCACGGCGATCCGCGAGGGCGCGGCGTCCGTGCTCCAGCTCGACCAGTACCCGATGCCGCCGTCGCAGCGCGACGACGAGCGCTCGCCGTGGCCGGTCTGGCCGTGGATCCTGCGCACCTACGCCGCCCACGAGGAAGCGGGCGAGCGGAAGTTCGCCGTCGCCGTCGAGAGCTTCGTCGGCGACGCCGAGGGGCACGTGCGCCAGATCAAGCTGCGCAAGGTGCGGGTGGAGAAGGACTCGTCCGGCCGTCGGCAGGTCGTGCCGATGTCCGAGGAGGTCGAGGTCCTGCCCGCCGACATGGTGCTGCTGGCCATCGGTTTCGAGGGCGTCGAGCACATGCGCCTGCTGGACGACCTGGACATCACGTTGACCCCGCGCGGCACGATCTCGTGCGGCGCGGACTGGCAGACCACCGCCCCCGGCGTGTTCGTCTGCGGCGACGCCCACCGCGGCGCCTCGCTCGTCGTGTGGGCCATCGCCGAGGGCCGTTCCGTGGCCAACGCGGTGGACCGCTTCCTGACCGGCTCCTCCGACCTGCCGTCCCCGGTGATCCCGAACCTGATCCCGCTGGCGGTCGTCTAGGACCCGCTGCCCGGCCGCGACAACGGAGTCGCGGCCGGGCAGTGCCATTTCGCCGTTCGACTTTTTCGACACTGGTGGAATCCCCGATGCGGTGCGCCCGCCGACTGCGGTAGAGGCGCTGTGAGCAGCGGTTATCTTTTTTCGATTCGTGGACCGACCATTCATTCTGCGGCCGGTTGTTTCGTGAGGTTTCGGTGAACCGCCCATCGCGGTGTTCCGTATGGTGAGTCAGAAGGGTCGTCGACAACCACTTCCGTCCACTGTGAAACGGAGTGCTGAAATGAGCCCTGCCCATTCTTCCCGGTCGAGAAGTCGAGTGGTCGGCCTGCTCGCCGCCGTCACCGCGAGCGGCATCACCGCCGGGGTCGTGTTCGTGATGTCGAACCAGGCGAACGCCGTCTCGGCCCCGCCCGGCACGGCCTGCGCCGCGGTCCACGTGATCACCGCCCGCGCGTCGACCGAACGCCCCGGCGAGGGCATCACCGCCGCCGTGGTCAGCCGGGTCGTGAGCACCAGCAAGCAGACCGTCAGCCGCGCCTCGGTCGACTACCCGGCCACGCTCACCGACTACGCCCGCAGCTCCGGCCAGGGCATCACCGCGTTGAGGGACCAGCTCACCAAGCAGGTCCAGCAGTGCCCGGACCAGAAGATCGTGCTCGCGGGCTACTCCCAGGGCGCGCACGTGGTGCTCGACGTCCTGGGCGGCGGCGGTGGCGTCGGCCTGGGCGCGGCCACCCCGCCCCTGTCCGCCGCGATCGCGAGCCACGTCACGGCCGTGGCCACCTTCGGCGACCCCCGCCACGTCCCCGGCCAGCCGTTCGACCTCGGCACCGCCACCCGCGACGGCCGCTTCCCCCGCTCCGCCGCCCAGTTGAAGGTGCTCGCCGGCTTCGCCGACCGCATCCAGGCCTTTTGCGACGCCCGCGACACCTTCTGCGACAGCGGAGTGAGCACCACCGTGCACCTCACCTACATGAACCGCTACCGCGACGACGCCGCGAAGTTCGTGGTGGGCAAAGTCGGCGGCTGACGACGGGACCCGGCCGCGACGCGGTGTCGCGGCCGGGTTCCGCTCAGCCGTTCTTGACGGCGGTGAGGAACGCGGTGAACGCCTCGGTGGGGATGGTGAGGTGTTCGCCGGTGGGGGACTTGCTGTCGCGGATTCCGGTGTGACCGAGGTGGCGGTCGAGTTCTACGCAAGCGTTGGCATTGCCGCCGCTGTAGCTGCTCTTGTGCCACCTGGTGTCGTTGGTCGTCACTCCTTGAGCACTCCTAGCTGTGAGCGGATCAGATCGGCCGACGCTTTCGGATCCAGCGCCGCCTCGACGGTGTCGTCGAACGCCGACTGGAACCGCTGCACGTCGGTTCCATCTTCCACCCACACTCCGCCTGCCGAGTGCTCCACGTACACAGCGGGCGCGTAGTCCTGGTCGGCATAGCCGATGATCGAGCAGCCGCCGGACATGTTGCCGTAGGCACCCGCGCCGAACGGGACCACCTGGATCTTGATGTTCTGGCGTTCGCCCAGGTCGAGCAGGTGTCGCAACTGCTCAGCCATCACCGCGGGGCCGCCGACCGCCCGCTTGATCACCGCTTCGTCCAACAGGGCGTGGATCTGGAGCGCGGTGGGGCCTTCCAGGCGCTTCTGCCGACTCAACCTGGCGGTGACGTAGGGCTCGACCTTGGTCTCCGGGTCGCGGAACCGGTGTGCGCTGTCGTGGATGGCGCGGGCGTAGGCCGGGGTTTGCAGCAGGCCATCGACGATCATGGGTGACAGCACCCGCATGATGTCGGCTTCCGCTTCGGCGCGCAGGAACGCGCGGAACTCCTTCGAGGCACCGGCGGGCAAGGTCAGGCGGACCGCTCGGTGGCCCGCGTCTTCCCAGAGTTCCAGCGCGCGGGCACGGTCTTCGGGAGTGCCGTCGCACATCTGGAGCATCGCCAGCACAGCGGGCCAGGATGGGCGGAGGTAGCCGGTCTCGTAGCGGCTGATCGTGGCCAGGTCGACCCGCAGCAGGTCGGCCACAGCATCGGTGGTCTTCAGCGAGCGCTCCCGAATGGCGCGCAGGTGCTGGCCGAGCCGCTTCTTGCGGGGCGTTGGGGTAACCGACATGGGGTGAGCGTAGTGCTGGATGGCCCATTAGGGCATCACTCGATCGAGGAATTCCCTAGTGTGCAATTGCCATCTATCGTTGTGGTGTGGGTCGTGGTCTCTTCGCGGATTCCGGTGCGGCTCATCGGCGGCGGGGGTCGGTCGATCCCCGCCGTTCGCACTCGCAGCGAGGAGGTCGCCGGTGTTCAGTTGGCACGACGCCGAAGGGGCTCGGCACGCGATCAGCCGGGTCGACTACCCGTTGCCGCCGAGACCCGGCGAGTCGATCGCGAGCCTGTGCGGGCGGGAACTGGAGCTGACGCGGGAGGACTTCCCGCAGTTGGCGCAGTACCGGCCGCACAAGAAGACCTGTTTGAGTTGCGACGCGGTGTGGCGTGAGCGGGCGGGGATGCGGCCCAACCCGGTGTCGGCGCGGTGATCGACGCGGACCTGGAGCACTGGCTGACGTTGTTGCGGCGCAGGCGGTGGGTGTTGCACGTGGGCGGGGACCCGCGGGGTCCGGAGTGGATCGCGGCGCACCGGCCGTGGGAGTCCTGCGCGGACGTGGTGATCATCCGGGACGAGCGCAGCGCGACGGCGTTCCGCGTGCCCGTGGACACCGAAACCGATGTGCTGGAACCGTTGTGGGTCACGTGGCTGTACTCGGCGAGTCCGGTGTGGACGTTGCGGGCGGTGCTGACGCTGGCCGAGCCCGGTTCGCCGGACGAGCCCGTGCACCTCATGCCCGCGCCGCCGCCCTGCCGCATCCCGCGGGCGGGGCGACGGCCGGTCACAGTGCGGCCGCTGGGTTGATCAACCCGCTGGGCTGATCAGCCGCCGCTGCCGCTGATCACGCCGACGGCGATGCCGAGGGTCGCGGTGTTGTAGACGAACGACAGGATCCCGTGCGCCATGATGCGCAGGCGGATCGCGGAGTTCTGCGACTCGACGTCGGAGACGGCGAACGTCGTGCCGACGGTGAAGGAGAAGTACGCGAAGTCGACGAACGTCGGGTGCTCGGTGCCGGGGAAGACCAGCAGCTTCTCCGGCAGGGCGGCGTAGTACGCCTGCGCGTACCGCTCGGCGTAGCCGAAGTGCAGGATCGCCCACGCCAGCAGCACCGCGGGCACGGCGACGGTCTTGTCCAGCAGTTCGGCGTCGGTGCCCTTCTCGGTGAGCACGATCGTCAGGCCGGACATGATGCCGATGATGCTGGTGAACAGGGTGAAGACCGTGCCGCTGCGGCGGCCCAGCGCGCTGCGGACCCACGCGCCCTGGTCGTCGCCCGCCTTCTTGGAGCGGGTCAGGCGGGTGACGCGGACGACCAGGTAGAGGACGGCGACGAGGTCCCACAGTCCTATCCAGCCGATGTCGTCCGACCAGAAGATGGGGATGCCGAGCAGGACGAGCGCGGCCTCGATGAGCCGGGACGGGAGCAGGGACGGCGTGAAGCTCATGACGGTCCTTCGGTCGGGAGGCAGGGGCCGCACCCGAAAGACGTCGTCCGGATCGGCGACGTGAGGTTAGATGTCGCCGGGCATCCAAAACAGGACAAAGCCGAGAATGGCGTTGTTACGCCACGAAGTGAACCATTCAGCCGACCGCGCGCACCGAGCGGATGTGGCTGATCAGGAACTCCCGCGGGCCGCCGTCCGTGGTGGCCGTGAGGTTGCCCGCGGCGTGCTCGACCGGCGTGATCACGTGCTGGGCCGTCTTCCGCGGCCCGCTGGCCACGTCGATCTCCACCGACGTCCTGGTCACCAGCGCCTCGGCCAGCAGGATCACCTCGGCGTCCGGCAGGAACAGCGACTGGTCCCGCAGCAGCCGGGCGGTGGAGATCCGCGGCGACTCGGCCATCCTCGTCACCGGCTCCGGTTCGGGCTGCTCGCGCCGGACGAGGTCCGCCGCCAGCCTGGCCATGTCCTCCGGTGTGAGCGGCGTGCGCCAGTGGTGCCGGGCGGGCGCGGGCTTCGGCCGGTTCGGCACGATCCGGCGCGGCTCGACGCGGCCGATGACCGGAGCGCCGGAGATGTCCGCCACGATCGGCGCGTACCCGTTGTCCCGCAACAGGTCCAGTGTCTCCTCGGCGGGCTTCAGCGACGCCAGCACGCCGGGGCCGAGCACCACCAGCCCCAACGGCGTCAGGCCGCGGTGCGCCGCGATCTCCTGGAGCAGCGCCGAATCCTCGGTGCGCACGCAGCACGCCACGGTCGTCACGGTGACCTGCCCGTGCCGCCGGGCGACGTCGTTCACCAGGTACGTCAACGGTTGCGGCAGCTCGTTCTCGGCGACCGCCGCCAACTCGGCCAGCAACTCCTCCGCGGTCCGTCCGGCGTCCAGCGCCCGCCGGACGCTCGTCGCCGAGAACCGCCACACCGACGCCGTGTCCCGCTCGTCGGAGTCCGCCACGGCGTCCAGCAGCGCGCTCAGCTCCGCCGTCGGCAGCCCGCTCACCACGGCCGTCAGGTCCGCCTGCAACCGCGCGACCCCGGTCGGCGGCGGGACCAGCCGCTCTGCGGCCTCCTCCACGCCGTCGTCCGCGACCAGCGCGCGCCCGAGTTCCGTGAGGCACCCCAACGACACCAGCCCCAACGCCTCCGCCTCGCGGACGGCGGCGGCGGTCATCAGTTCGGTGTGCACGGCGGGCAGGCGCCACGCCAGTTCCGCCACGACCCCGGCCGTGTCGAGCACGAACCCCGCGGGCTCGGCGGCGAACCGCGCGAGCACGCCGGAGCGGATCGCCGCGCCCAGGTCCGACACCTGGTCCGCCAGCGCCGAGCGCGGTTTCGCCGTCGCGGGGGACCAGTTCATCCGCGGCCACGCGCGCACCAGGTCGACCAGCCGCCGCGCGGGCGGCGACGCGCGCCACGCGTCCGACGTCGTCGACGGCAGCAGGTGCTGCGGCGTCTCGCCGCCGTGCATCAGCGCCCGCCGGTCGAGTTCCTCCACGGCCAGCAGTTCCGCGTGCACGGCCAGTTCCACCCACAGCCGCACGTGCCGCTCGTCGGTGCGCAGCTCGGCCGCCATCCGCCGCAGCTCCCGGATGCCGATGCCGCCGCCGTACCGGCGCACCGCGATGGACTGCGCGTCGCACAGCTCCACCAACCGGGTCACACCGTCCACAGTGGACGACGCGGGCGCGGTCGCGGAGTCCTCGACGGACGCGCCGGAGGCCCGGCACGGCGCGGGCGGCGGGGGCGTGATCCGCGCGGGAGGCGCGTCCATCGCCCGCAGGCCGCCGATCGTCCGCAGGCAGCCCTCGCCGATCGGCCACAGCAACGCGGCCTCGCGCAACCGGTCCAGCGCGCGCCCGAGGTCCGGGTCCTCGGGCGACACCCGCAACGACCGCGCCAGCGCCCGCGCGGACATGCCCTCGCCCAGGTGTAGCGCGGCGTTCAGCACGTCGAGGCAACCCTGGTCCAGCGCGTCGACGGCCTTGCGCACGGAGGACACGACCGACAGCTCGTCGGCGAGGCGGCGCAGCGAGTGGGGCTGGGACTCGGCGGCGTCCGGGCGGCGCAGGAGGATCTTCTCGACGTCGGCCGGTTCGAGTTGGTGCAGCCACGTGGCGAGTGCCGATTTCCTACCCACTCAGCTGATTATGCACACCCCCCGGTGTCGCAGAGGGTGTTTTCATCCTGGTGAACGAATATGCCTCCAATGGGGGAACGTAGGCTGTACGGCGTGGAATTCAGCGGATTCGGCGAACACGCGATCGACTTCTTCGACGGCCTCGAAGCCGACAACTCCAAGGTCTTCTGGGACGCGAACAAGTCGACGTACCAGGAGGACGTCCGGGCCCCGATGCTGGTGCTCCTCAACGACCTGGAGCCGGAGTTCGGCGCGGGCAAGGTGTTCCGGCCGTTCCGCGACGTCCGGTTCAGCAAGGACAAGACGCCGTACAAGACGCACTGCGGCGGTGTCGTCGAACAGGGGCGCGGCGGCGGCGCGTACTACGTGCAGGTCGGTGTGGAGGGCCTGCTCGTCGGCGGCGGCTCGTTCGCGATGGCGTCCGACCAGCTCGCGCGGTTCCGCACGGCCGTGGACGACGACCGGCGCGGGGCCGAGCTGGAGAAGATCCTGGCGAAGCTGCGCAAGGCCGGGTGGGACATCCGCGGCGACCGGCTCAAGAGCAAGCCGCGCGGCGTCGACCCGGAGCACCCGCGGCTCGAGCTGCTCAAGCACCGGACGGTCTACGCGGCGAAGGTGTGGCCGCCGGACGACACCCTGCACGAGCCCGGCTGCGGCGAGCGCGTGCTCACCGGGTGGCGGCAGCTGAAGGCGTTCAACGAGTGGTGCGTCGACCACGTGGGCGTCAGCGAGAAGCCCTGGCGTTGACCCGGCGGGCGATCAGCGTCGCCACGCCCCAGCCGAGGGCGATGCCGACGACGTCGGTCAGGGCGTCCAGCACGTCACCGCTGCGGTGCAGGGGCGTGATGAGCGCCTGGAGCACCTCGGACAGCGCCGCGTAGCCGACCAGCGCGCCCAGGACCCACCGCGGCAGGGCCCGGAGGCCGGTGACGGCGAGCAGCGCGAACAGCAGGCAGTGGACCACCTTGTCGGTGCCCGGCGGAGAGCTGGGAACCCCCGATTCGGGGGTGAACAGGACGATGACGCTGAGCGACAACGCGACCACGAACGGAAGATATTTGCGCACCGGACCCCCTAGTCCCCCCGTGTTACCCCTGAATATCGTGCCTGTGGCGAACTTACCCACGGGTAGTTCGGGATCGGTCCAGTAAAGGGGACTATCCTCTCCCAACGTGAGTCGACGCGCAAAGATCGTCTGTACCATGGGCCCCGCTACCTCGTCCCCTGAGAAGGTGCGCGAGCTCGTAGCGGCCGGTATGGACGTGGCGAGGATGAACTTCAGCCACGGCAGCCATGCCGACCACAAGCAGGTCTACGACACCGTTCGCGCAGCCGCGAACGAGTCGGGCCGTGCGGTGGGCATCCTGGCGGACCTGCAGGGCCCCAAGATCCGCCTGGGCCGGTTCGCAGCCGGTCCCGTGGAATGGCGCACCGGTGACATCGTGCGCGTGACCGTCGAAGACGTGTCGGGAACGCACGACCGGGTGTCCACCACCTACAAGGAACTCGCCAAGGACGCCAAGGTCGGCGACCGGTTGCTCGTGGACGACGGCAAGGTCGGCCTCGTGGTCACCGACGTCGAGGGCCCGGACGTCGTCTGCGAGGTGACCGAAGGCGGTCCCGTCAGCAACAACAAGGGCTTGTCCCTGCCGGGCATGGACGTCTCCGTGCCCGCCATGTCCGAGAAGGACATCGAGGACCTGGAGTTCGCGCTCTCGCTGGGCGTCGACTTCATCGCGCTGTCCTTCGTCCGCTCCCCGGCCGACATCGACCTGGTCCACCAGGTCATGGACCGGGTCGGCGCCAAGCGCCTCCCGGTCATCGCGAAGATCGAGAAGCCCGAGGCCGTGGACAACCTGGAGGCCATCGTCCTGGCCTTCGACGGCGTCATGGTCGCCCGAGGCGACCTCGGCGTCGAGCTCCCGCTCGAGCACGTGCCGCTGGTGCAGAAGCGGGCGATCCAGATCGCCCGCGAGAACGCCAAGCCGGTCATCGTGGCCACCCAGATGCTCGACTCGATGATCACCAACTCCCGCCCGACCCGCGCCGAGACGTCCGACGTCGCGAACGCGGTCCTGGACGGGGCCGACGCCCTCATGCTGTCCGGTGAGACCAGCGTCGGTCGCTACGCGATCGAGTCCGTGCAGACGATGAGCCGCATCATCGTGGCCGTCGAGACCGAGTCGACCGTCGTCCCGCCGCTGACGCACGTCCCGCGCACCAAGCGCGGCGTCATCTCGTACGCGGCCCGCGACATCGGCGAGCGCCTCAACGCCAAGGCCCTGGTCGCCTTCACCCAGTCCGGTGACACCGTGCGGCGGCTCGCCCGCCTGCACACCCCGTTGCCGCTGCTCGCGTTCACGCCCGAGCAGGAGGTCCGCGCGCAGCTGTCGCTGACGTGGGGCACCGAGACGTTCCTCGTCCCGCGGGTGGAGTCGACCGATGAGATGGTCCGCCAGGTGGACCTCTCGATGCTGGACATCGGCCGCTACCAGGCGGGCGATCTGGTGGTGGTCGTCGCAGGCTCCCCGCCGGGGACCGTAGGCTCGACGAACCTCATCCGGGTGCACCGCCTGGGCGAGGACGACCACGCCTAGGAGTAGACGTTGACAGAGGCTGCCCGTGCCGCGGCCGCGCGTTTCGCGGCCCAGGACGCTCCGTTGGACAGCGACGGGGTCCCGCACGGGCAGCCCGTGCTCGACCGACTCGTGGCGCTGCTCGACCTCGAGCGCATCGAGGAGAACATCTTCCGCGGCGTGAGCCCCGCCGAATCCCCGGTCCGGGTGTTCGGCGGGCAGGTCGCGGGCCAGGCGCTCGTGGCGGCGGGCCGCACCGTGCCGCCGGAGCGCCACGTGCACTCGCTGCACTCGTACTTCATCCGCGGCGGCGACCCGACCGTGCCGATCGTGTACGAGGTCGACCGCATCCGCGACGGCCGCTCGTTCACGACCCGGCGCGTGGTCGGCATCCAGCACGGCAAGGCGATCTTCTCCCTGTCGGCCTCGTTCCAGAAGGACGAGACCGGCATGGACCACGCCGAGCCGATGCCGGACGTGCCGGACCCCGAGACGCTGCCGACGTACGCCGAGGCGTCGAAGACGTACTTCGAGGCCCTCAGCCACACCCGCCAGCCCCGGCCGATCGACGTCCGGTACGTGACCGAGCCGCCGTGGGAGTCCCGCGACGACGGCCCCGGCGAGGCCCGCAGCCAGGTGTGGATGCGCGCCGACGGCAAGCTCGCCGACGACCCGCTGCTGCACGTCTGCGTGCTGGCCTACGCCTCGGACATGACGCTGCTGGACTCGATCCTGGTCAAGCACGGCGTCTACTGGGGCACGGACAAGGTCCTCGGCGCGAGCCTGGACCACGCCATGTGGTTCCACCGCCGCTTCCGCGCCGACGAGTGGTTCCTCTACGACTGCGCGTCCCCCAGCGCCTCCGGCGCGCGCGGGCTGGCGACCGGCCGGTTCTTCTCGCAGGACGGCAGACTCGTGGCCACCGTGGTCCAGGAAGGGCTCCTGCGGATCATCTCGTGAACGCCGTCCCCCTGCCCGGAGCGGCGTGGACGGCCTGGCACAAGGTCGAGCTGGCCACCAGCGAGGGCGTGCACCGGCCGTCGGAGTTCTCCGCCCTGCTCGCCTCCACGATGAGCGACGCGTGGGGCCGGACGGTCGTCGACGCGGGCTGCGGCGCGGGCCTGATCGCCCTCGCCGCGCTGTCCGCCGGCGCGAGCCACGTGATCGCCCAGGACCGCGACGCCGCCGCGCTGCGGGACACGGCGGCGAACGTCGAACGGCTGCTGGGAGCGTCCGCGCGGGAGCGCTTGTCGTTGTGGCAGGCGGACTTCGCGCAACTGGGCGTGCTGGACGCGGACGTGCTGGCGGTCAACCCGCCGCAGCGCCCGGCGCACCTGCTCGGCGACGTGGAACCGGAGAACCGGCACCTGCACGAGGGCGGCGGACGCGACGGGCTGGACGGCCTCCGGCTGGTCCTCGCCCACGCGCGCTGCCACGAGGTCCGCAGCACGGCCGCCGACGTCCTGCCGCTGGACGCCCTGCGCCGCGCACCCCGCCGCCTGGCCACGTCCACGCTGCCGATGCACCCGGCGTGGCACCAGCTCGTCCAGGGGCCCGAGGCGAAGGTGTCGGTGTGGGCGTTCGACCGCGTCAGCCCGTGACGTAGGGCAGCAGCGGGCCGCCCTGCCAGGTGGAGAAGATCAGGTGCGTCTCGACGCGGCTGACCTCGCGCCGGGCGGTGAACTCGTCCAGCACCAGGCGTTGCAGGTCCTTCGTGCTGCCGCAGGTGACGTGCACGAGGAAGTCCGTCGGGCCGGTGACGTGGTGCAGCGCGCGGGTCTCCGGCAGGGCCAGCACGTGCGCGACGAACGGGTCGACGAGCCCGCGGGCGTGCGGCTGGACCTGCACGGCCAGCAGCGCCTCGATCGGGCGGCCGACCGCCTCCGGCGACACCTCGGCCCCGTAGCCGGTGATCACCCCGGCCCGCCGCAGCCGGGCCACCCGGTCCAGGCAGGTCGACGGGGCCACGTTGACCGCGGCCGCCAGGTCCTTGTTGGCGATCCGGCCGTCGTTCTGGAGTTCCCGGAGGATCGCCACGTCCACCGGATCGAAACGCACATCTGCGGTCATCGGCCGAACATACTCCGGACTTTCCTCTTTTCGACCGGCCTGGCTCCGACACTGAGCGCATGACAGCGCAGCGCACACGGGCGGTCCACGCGGGCCGCGAAGACCTGGTCGACCTCGGCGTCCACGCCGTGCCGCTCGACCTCTCCACCACCTACCCGTCCCGCGACAGCCGCGGCGAGGCCGCCCGCCTGGACGTGCTCGGCACCGGGGCCCAGGACTGTGGACCGCCGGTCTACGGCCGGGTCGGCAACCCGACCGTGGCGCGGTTCGAACGGGCCCTCGCGGAACTGGAGGGCTGCGAGGCCGGGGTCGCGTTCGCCAGCGGCATGGCGGCGCTCTCGGCGTGCCTGCTCGCCGGAGTGGCCGCCGGTCGCCCGCACGTCGTCGCGATCCGGCCGCTCTACGGCACCAGCGACTTCCTGCTCGGCTCCGGGCTGCTGGGCACGTCGGTCACCTGGGTCGCGCCCGACGACGTCCGCGCGGCCCTGCGCCCCGACACCGGGCTCGTCGTGGTCGAGTCGCCCGCGAACCCGACCCTCGCCGAGGTCGACCTGCGCGCGCTCGCCGACGCCTGCGGGGACGTGCCGCTGCTGGTGGACAACACGTTCGCCACGCCCGTCCTGCAACGGCCGGTGGAGCACGGCGCGGCGATCGTGCTGCACAGCGCCACGAAGTACCTCGGCGGCCACGGCGACGTGCTCGGCGGGATCGTGGCGTGCCGGGAGGACTACGCCCGCTCGTTGCGGCAGATCCGCTTCGCCACCGGCGCGGTGCTGCACCCGTTGTCCGGCTACCTGCTGCTGCGCGGCCTGCCCACGCTGCCACTGCGGATGCACGCCGCCTCCGCGACGGCGGCTTCCCTTGCGGCCCGCCTGGCCGGACACCCCGGCGTGACCCGCGTCCACTACCCGCGCGGCCTCGCCGGGCAGATGACGAGCGGCGGGGCGCTGGTGTCGATCGAGGTGGCGGGCGACCCGCACGAGGTGATCGCGGCGGTCCGGCTGTTCACGCCCGCCGTCAGCCTGGGCAGCGTCGACAGCTTGATCCAGCACCCCGGCTCGCTCAGCCACCACGTGCTGGGGGAGGAGGCGCTGGCCGAGATCGGCATCAGCGAGAAGCTGCTGCGGCTGTCGATCGGCCTGGAGGACGTGGACGACCTGTGGGACGACCTGGACCGGGCGCTGCGCTAGAGCTCCACCCGGCGACGCCGCGCCTTCACGCCCGCGGGCGGTGTGAGGGCGCGGGTCTCCACGCGTTCCAGCACGACCGAGCTGGTCAGGTTCCGGACCTCCGTGCGCGAGGCGATCTTGTCCATCAGGAACGCCTGGAGGTGGGTGCTGTCGGTGACGGCGATGTGGACCAGGAAGTCCGCCTGGCCGCTCACGTGGAACAGCGAGCGGGTCTCCGGCTGCGCCATCAGGAACTGGCGGAACGCGGCCACGACCTGGCGGGTGTGCGGGCGGACGTTGACCGACACGACGGCCTCCAGCGACAGGCCCGTGGTGCGCGGGTCGACCACGGCGTGGAATCCCGTGATCACGCCGAGTTCGCGGAGGCGGCGCACGCGTTGCAGGCAGCTCGACGGCGCGAGGCCGACGAGGTCCGCCAGGGTCCGGTTCGGGAGGGTCGCGTCGTTCTGCAACTCCTCCAGGATCCGCCAGTCGACCGAATCCAGTTCGGCTGCGTCTCTCACAACCGAACATCCTATGTATGTGCTGGTTTTCCGCCGAACCACGGCCTGATGATCTCCGCGTGCACCTCACCTCCTTCCTCCTGGCGCTCGTGGTCATCGCGATCGTCCCCGGCCCGGACTTCGTCCTGGTCACCGGCAACGCCGTGCGCGGCACCCGCCTGGGAGCGGTGACCGCCCTGGGCGTGGTCTGCGGTCTGCTGGTCCACGGGGCCCTCGCCACGCTCGGCCTCTCCGCGCTCGTGGTCGCGGTGCCGACCGCGCTGCTGGTGATCAAGGCCGTTGGCGCGGTCTACCTCGCCTACGTGGGCGTCATGACGCTGCGCGCCGCGCGGAACGGCACGCTCGCCGCCAACCCCAAGGCCATGTCGGGGCGGACGGCGTTCTTCCGCGGCTTCCTCTGCGACCTGCTGAACCCCAAGGTCATGCTGACGTTCCTCAGCCTCCTCCCGCAGGCCATGGACCCGACCGCGCCGCCGTTGCCGCAGGCCGCGCTGCTGTCCGCGCTGACGATCGGGGTGTTCGCCGTGTTCTGGGCCGTCGTGGTGCCGATGGCGGGCAGACTGGCCGTTCTCCTGCGACGACCGAAGGTCCGGCCGGTGTTCGAGCGGGTGTGCGGCGCGACGCTGATCGGCATGGCCGCCACGGTTCTGGCTGTATGACGCTCGTCCTCTCGCACTACGGCCGGATTTTAGGCAGGCTGTGCCAATGACAACCGAGGCAACGGCACGGATCGCGGTAACCGGACTGGCTGTGATGGGCAGCAACCTGGCCCGCAACCTCGCCCGGCACGGGCACCGGGTAGCCGTCCACAACCGGTCCTACAGCAGGACCAAGCTCCTGATCGAACAGCACGGCGACGAAGGCGACTTCGTGTCCGCCGAGACGGCGGAGGAGCTCGTCGCGAGCCTCCAGAAGCCCCGCCAGATCATCATCATGGTCAAGGCCGGAGCGCCCACGGACGCGGTGATCGACGAACTGGTGCCGCTGCTGGACGAGGGCGACATGGTGATCGACGGCGGCAACGCCCACTACGCCGACACCCGTCGTCGCGAGGCGGCGCTGCGGGAGAAGGGCCTGCACTTCGTCGGCGCGGGCATCTCCGGCGGCGAGGAGGGCGCGCTCAACGGCCCCAGCATCATGCCCGGCGGCTCCAAGGAGTCCTACGTGCACCTCGGCCCGGTGCTGGAGAGCATCGCGGCCGTCGTCGACGGCACCCCGTGCTGCGTCCACGTGGGACCGGACGGCGCGGGCCACTTCGTGAAGATGGTCCACAACGGCATCGAGTACGCCGACATGCAGCTCATCGCCGAGGCGTACGACCTGCTGCTGCGCGCGGGCGGCAAGACGCCCGCCGAGATCGCCGACGTGTTCCGCGAGTGGAACGAGGGCGACCTGGAGTCGTACCTCATCGAGATCACCGCCGACGTGCTGTCCCACGTGGACGCCGACAGCGGCAAGGCGCTCGTCGAGGTCATCGCCGACGAGGCCGAGCAGAAGGGCACCGGCCGCTGGACCGTGCAGGAGGCCCTGGAACTGGGCGTCCCCGTCACGGGCATCGCCGAGGCCGTGTTCGCCCGCTCGCTGTCCGGCCGCGTCGACCAGCGCAAGGCCGTCCGCGACGCGCTCGGCGCGTCCGAGGTCGCCGTGAACCTGACCGAGGGCCTCGTGGACGACGTCCGGCAGGCGCTCTACGCGTCGAAGGTCGTCGCGTACGCGCAGGGCTTCGACCAGATGCGCGCGGCCAGCAAGGAGTACGGCTGGGACCTCGACCTCGGCGCGATGGCCACGATCTGGCGTGGCGGTTGCATCATCCGCGCCCGCTTCCTGGACCGTATCCGCGAGGCGTACGACGGCAGCCCGGAGCTGGCGTCCCTCCTCGTGGACGACTACTTCGCCCAGGCCGTGCAGAACGCCGAGGCGGCCTGGCGCCGCGTCGTCGTCACCGCCGTCCAGGCGGGCGTCCCGGTCCCCGGCTTCGTCTCCGCGCTGGCGTACTACGACGGCCTCCGCTCGGAACGCCTGCCCGCCGCCCTGATCCAGGGCCTGCGCGACTTCTTCGGCGCCCACACCTACCGCCGCACCGACCGCGAGGGCACCTTCCACACCCTCTGGTCCGGCGACCGCACCCAGGTCGAGGCCTGATCGGCCGTCCCCCGCCCGCCGTGTCGCGGGAGGGGGACGGGTCACCGGCCCAGGTACCGCTCGACCTCGGCGTGGCAGACCTCGACCGGCAGGGCCGTGTCCACCACCAGCCGCTCGTCGGTTCGCTGCTGGTACTCCCGCTTCCGCACTTCGTCCCAGTCCGGGTACACCCACCCGGCCACGTCGTTCGGGCGCGTCTCCACCCGCCGCCGGTGCTCCTCGGACGCGCACTCGGTCTCGATCACCACGTGCCGCACCCCGCACGCCTCCGCCAACTCCCGCCACCCCTCACGGGCTTCGCGGACCGGGTTCACGGCGTCCGCGATCACGGTGAAACCGCGGCGCAGGTGTGGTTCCGCGACGGCGTGCGCCACGCTGTACGCGGCGATCCCCGTCTGGTCGGGGGTCAGGCCGTTGCGGCGCATCGCCGCCTCGATCTCGTCGATCCGCAGCAGCACCGCGCCCGTCCGCTCGGCGAGGTGGCGGGCGAGCGTGGACTTGCCGGTGCCGGGCAGGCCGCCGAACTCCACCAACGTCATCGAACTCTCCTTTACACCGTGTACAGTCACTCGTTATACACGATGTAAAGGAAGTTCGATGACGTCCCGAGCGCTCACCACCGCCGCCACGCGGGAGGCCGTGGTCGCCGCCGCGCGGGCGCTGCTCGCCGAGGGCGACTGGCAGCGGTTCACCCTCGACGCCGTCGCGAAGGCCGCCGGGGTGACCAGGGTGACGGTCTACAACCAGGTGCGGTCCAAGGCGGGGCTGCTGGACGCCGTGCTCACCGACGTGGCGGGCAGGGCGGGCATGGACCAGCTGCTGACCGACACCGGCGACCGGACCGGGCGGGAGGCGCTGGCGTTCGTCGTCGAGCGCACGTGCGCCTTCTGGCACGCCGAACGGGCGGTGCTGCGGCCGTTGTTCGGGCTGGCCGCCATCGACCCGGACGTCGCCGCGAACCTCGACCGGCGCGAGCGGTGGCGCACGGACCAGTTGGACAGGTTGTTGGACCGACTGGTGTACGTGCTGCCGCGACCGACGGTGCTGGCCGGGCTCGCGGCCGTGACCTCGTTCCCCACCTACGCCGCGCTCGGGCCGCTCGACCCGGAAACGGCGGCCGACCTGGTGTTCCGCCTGTCGACCGGGTTGACGCGGTGATCGAGTTGTGAGGGTTCCGTGGTGATGTGAGTGGACCTCATGACAGCGGGTGGTGGGGTAGCGGCAGAATCGCTCCATGATCCGAAGGCCACGACTGCTAGCCCTGCTCGCGTCCCTGACGCTCGTGCTCGGTCTTTCCACCGGCGCGGCGACCGCCGTGGACGCCAACCCGCTCGCCTCCGACCTCGACCGCATCCTGTCCGACCCGCGCCTCGTCGGCGCGACCGTCGGCCTGGTCGTGAAGGACGCCGAGACCGGCGAGAACATCTACACCAGATCCGGCAACACCCGGTTCCAGCCCGGTTCGACCGCGAAGATCGTCACGTCCGCCGCCGCGCTCGACACGCTCGGCTCCGACTACCGCTGGGCCACCGAACTGCGCTCGTCCGCCGCCGTTCAGGGCACGCAGCTCGCCGGTGACCTGTACCTGCGCGGCACCGGCGACCCGACGATGCTCGCCGCGGACTACGACGACCTGGCCGCGAAGCTCGCCGCGACCGGCGTCCGCACCGTGACCGGCTCGCTCGTCGCCGACGACAGCTTCTTCGACTCGATCCCCCTCGGCACCGGCTGGGCGTGGGACGACGAGCCCTACTACTACAGCGCGCAGACGTCCGCGCTGACCATCGCGCCGGACACCGACTTCGACACGGGCTCGGTCGCGGTGAAGGTGAGCCCCGGCGCCGCCGCGGGCCAGCCCGCGCAGGTCACCCTGATCCCGCCGGTCGACCTGACCATCCGCAACACCGCCACGACCAGCAGCAACAGCGGCGTGTTCGTGCACCGCACGCACGGCGTCAACGTCGTCAGCGTGGGCGGCTCGCTGGCCCCCGGCGCGGCCCCGTACTACGAGTTCATCTCGATGAACGACCCGACCACGCTCGTGGCGGGCCTGTTCCGCAAGTCGTTGGAGGCGCACGGGATCACCGTGACCGGCGGCACCGAGTTCCGCGAGACCCCCTCGGGCACGCAGGTCCTCGTGGACCACCAGTCGATGACGCTGCGCCAGCTGCTGACGCCGTTCCTCAAACTCAGCAACAACCTGCACGCCGAGGCGCTCATCAAGACCATGGGCCGCAAGGTGTCCGGCCAGGGCACGTGGCCCGCGGGCATCAGCGCGCTGGAGGCAGCGCTGCCGGGGCTGGACGCGAACCCGTTGACGATGAACCTGTTCGACGGCTCCGGACTGTCCAGGATGGACCTGCTGTCGCCGGACCTGTTCGTGTCGGTGCTGCGCAAGGCGCGCACCAAGCCGTGGTTCCAGGACTGGTACACGGCGCTGCCGATCGCGGGCAACCAGGACCGCTTCATCGGCGGCACGCTGCGCAACCGCATGGGCGGCACGGCCGCGGCGAACAACCTGCACGCGAAGACCGGGTCCATGACGGGCGTGACCGCGCTGTCCGGCTACGTCACGAACGCCGACGGCCGCAAGCTGGTGTTCTCGTTGATGCAGAACGACTTCGTGTCCGGTCCGCCGCGCGACATCGAGGACGCCGTCGCCGTCCGGCTCGCCACGGACAAGGCGGGCCAGTCCCAGCCGCAGGTCCAGTCCAAGCGCCAGGCCCCCGTTTCCGCCAAGGGCGACCGGCGGGCGGACCTGGAGTGCGCGTGGACCAAGTCCTGCTGATCCCGACCAGGTGACCGAGCCCGCCGCGAGTCCGCTCGCGGCGGGCTTTTCCCTACCTGCCAAGGGCTTCGCGGTGGGCGCGCTCCAGTGCCTCGGCCTCCGGGACCTCGATGTCCGGCACCACGCCGACCAGTTCCCAGTTCGTGTCCGACACCGGGTTGATCGCGCGCCCGGTGGGGACGGTGGCCTCCAAGTGCGCGTGCACCTTGAACCCTCGGCGCGGGTGCGCGCCACCGCCGGTCCGCTCGCCGATGACCGTGGCGCGGCCGAGCTGCTGGAGGTCGTAGGCGAGTTCCTCGGCCCCGGAGAACGTTCGCCCGCTCGTGAGCACGAAGACCGGCTTGGTGCCGCCGAACCGCTTGCCCGGCACGTACGCGGGGCTCCACGACTGGTGGTAGCTGTCACCGTCGCGGAAGTACATCGTGTTCAGGTGCGTCGGCTCGTCGAACAGGTAACCGCAGATCAGGGCCACCGTGAACGGGTCGCCGCCGCGGTTGTTCCGCAGGTCGAGGATCAACGCCGTGGCGTCAGCGACGAGCGTGAAGGCGGCCGTGACGACGTCGCCGGACATCTCGACCGGGAACAGCAGCGGGGCCAGTTCCAGCAGCGCGACGCCGCCGTCGAGCGCGCGGAGGGTCGGCACGCCGGTGAGCGACCGCGCGGCCTCCTTGACGACCACCTGCGTCGTCGCGCCGTCGTCGCCGTCCGGGATCTCGTCGGCGTGGTGCTTGAGCCGCAGGTGCCGGTCGCCGTTGACGGACTGGAGGTCCGCGGTCACCAGCTCGCCCAGCTCCTCGGGCGATTTCGCGGCGTCGTACGCGCCGTCGGCGAGGCGTTGCTCCAGGTGCGCGTCCAGCGTGGTCGCGATGTCGGGGAAGACGTAGTGCTCCAGCAGGAGCGCGCGGGTCTCGGTGATGATCGAGGCGGTGTCCATGTGCCCAGTAGAGCGGGGGACTTGCGAAAGCGTCAAGGGAATTGGACACTTTCGTCCATGGAGGAAGACGTCCTGCGCATCGGCACGCCCGAGCAGTTCAAGGCGCTGTCCCACCCGCTGCGGCAGCGGCTCCTGTTCGCGCTGGGGCACCAGCCCGCGACGATCAGCGGGCTCGCGGTGTCGCTGGCGGTGCACAAGGGATCCGTCGCGCACCACCTCAAGGTGCTGCGCGAGGCGGGCATGGTGCACGTGGTCGAGACGCGGCAGGTGCGTGGGGGGACGGAGCAGTACTACCAGCGCACGGCCCGCCGGTTCGAGGTGCGCGACGCCCCGGCCGAGCACAACGCCGCCGTGTTCACGGCCGTGGCGCACGAGCTGAGCCGGGCGTCGGAGGAGCCGACCGTGGTGCTGCGGCACCTGCGGCTGACCCCGGCCGCCGCCGAGCGGCTGAGCGCCGAACTCCTGCGGCTCGTGGAGTCCCAAGAGGACGCCGGGGACGCGGTGCACGGCGTGCTCGTGGCGCTCTACCAGCGGTCTGACCAGGCCTGATCGGAAATTGTCGTACCCCGTCCGTACCGTGCGGTCCATGATGGTCCCCACCGGCGGCGCACTGCCTTCCCGGCCGCCCCCACGGGCGGCCGGGGACGGGTCGGCACCCCCCCCCCGGGGCGCCGAGCGGGTCGAGCCGGTTTCGGCGGTCTCATATAAACAAATACCAGCCCCCCAGACGGG
>NZ_JBHYHC010000112.1:0-31295 GCF_042738955.1 Umezawaea sp. NPDC059074 | reverse complement strand
GGTACATGAGCGCCGTGTACCTCGTCGGCGACGAGCGGGGCGGCCTCCCGGTGGAGGCGGTCTGCACGAACTGACCGAAGGGTGGCGCCCCGGCCTCGGCCGGGGCGTCACGCCCGGTCGCGGTACACGCGGGCGAACGCCCCGGCCACGCGGGCGATGGGGAACCGCTCGCGCACCGTCTCCCGCCCGGCCTCGGCGATCGCGCGGGTCGCTCCGCCCAGCTCCACGGCCTCCCGCAGGCCCGCGCCCAGCAGGGCGGCGGTCGAGGTGTCGACCAGGAACCCGTTGCGCCCGTGGTCGACGTAGTGCGGCAGGCCGCCCCGCACCGGCCCGACCACGAGGAGGCCCGCCTCCATGGCCTCCAGCACGGCGATGCCGAACTCCTCCTTCACGCTGGCGCAGGCGTAGACGTGCGGCGACGGCGCGGGGAGGGCCGTGGCCAGCGCGTGCTCCAGGCCGCGGACCTTGGCGTTCGGCCACGCGGGCAGCACCGCCAGCCGCCCGCGCGCCTCCGGCACGGACTCGGCCAGCGCCAGCACCTCGTCGAGCACGGCCCGCTCGTCCGGCGTGCGGTCGGTGAGCGAGCCGCCGATCAGCACCAGCGCCGTCGACGTGTGCAGCCCCGCCTCCAGCCACGCCCGCACCAGCACGGTCTGCTGCTTCACGGGGTGCAGGCGGCCGACGTTGAGCAGCATCGGCAGCCCCCGTGCCGAGTCGTCCAGCCGGGGCAGGGTCCGCGCGGGGGCGAACAGCTCGGCCACCAGCTCCTCCGGCCGTTCGGGCGTGGCGGGCAGGGGCGCGATGCCCTCCTCGATGGCGATCGCGGAGCGGTGCCCGAGCTGCGGGAAGTGCTCGACCAGCTCGTCGCCGCGGCCGCCGATGGCGACCAGGGCGTCCGCCCGTTCGACCAGCTCGTCCGCCACGCGCACCCGGTGCAGGTCGAAGCGCAGCGCCTCCTCGTCGGCCCCCTCCTCCGGGTACCGCTCGGCCAGGTGGCGGTGCGGGTCCGGGGTCAGGGTGAACACCACGCGGGCGCCCAGCAGCCGGGCCGCGTCGGCCACGGCCAGGGAGCCGTCGTCGGAGTACCGCACGTGCACCACGTCCGGCACCAGCGCGTGGCGGGTCAGCAGTTCGCGGATCCACCAGGTGATCGCGATCCGGTGGCCGCCCATCTGCGGCTGCGGCAGGGCGACGGGGGAGTCGACGGGGACGTGCACGGTCCAGTGCTCCCGGTCGGCCTGCCGCTCCACGACGACCGCCGTCGGGTCCGCGGCGAGCACGATCGTCACGACCCGGCCGATGTCGTCGCGGTCGGCCAGCGCGTCGCCCAGCGACCGGAGGAACACCCCGAGCCCGCCGCTCGCGCCCTCGCCGGGCCGCCCGGCGCCGCCGATCAGCATCGACTGCGCCACGGTCGGGCCGTCGACCCGCCCGGCACGCGGCCGGTCGTCGGTGAGCAGGTCGAGCAGCAGCTTCTCGTAGGACGTCCTCGGGTCGCCCTGCACGGGGTGGCCCAGCGAGTGCAGGTAGCGCCACAGCGGGGCGCCCTCGCCGACCGCGCGGGCCTCGTCCGGGTCGAGCGGCGCGAGGCCGTGCAGCGCGCACAGGTCGAGCAGCCACCCCGCGACCGGCTCGCGGACGTCGTCGAGCAGGGTCCTCCGCAGGACCGCGGTGAGGCGCTCCGCTGCGCTCGTTCTTAGCAGAGGTGGGACAAGGTCGCACAACAGGGAGATAGCCGCAGGTGAGGGTGCCCGCACGAGCTCGCCGACCGCCTGTTCCGGCGACGGCGGGAGCGGTGGTCGGGCGAGGTCGAGTCGACGGTTTTCCAGTGCTCGCAACAGATCCCGGTGTGATCGCACGCACGACGTTCGAACCGGCGAGCCGTTCGGATCGAACAAAACCCTGTGTTGCCAAGGAAAGTGAGATGAACCATGCCCCGCGTCGTGGTGATCAGCCCGCCGTTCCGCTCGCACGCCCAGCCGCTGTCCGTTCTCGCCCGCTCGTTGTGCGGGGTGGGCGCCGACGTGGTATTCGCGTCCACTCCGGAGTTCGCGGACCTGGCCGGTGGCCTGGACTTCGTGCCGTTGCGCACGACCCGCAACGCCAACACGGGGGTCGCGCAGAGCACCGCGCAGGACGCCGACTCGGCCCGCAGGCTCGACGAGTTCCTCGATTCCACTCGACGCGGTCCGGTCGCGGCGCTGCTGACCCAGACCACCCACCGGCGCGCGGACATGCTCGACGCGCCGGAGGACGTGCTCGCCGACGTGGCCGCGCTGCACGAGCGGCTTCGGCCGGACTGGTACCTGGTCGACCAGCTCAACTACGCGGTCACCCTGGCGCTGCACGCGCTCGGGCTGCCGTACGCGTCGTTCTGCCCCGGCCACCCCACCTACCTGGTCGCCCGTGACGACCAGTTCTTCGGGCTGCCCCAGCTGTGGCCCTCGGCCGTCGCGCCGGACGAGGGCGAGCTGGCCGCGCTGCGCGAGGCGACCCGGCTCACCGACCTCCGGTTCACCGGCCTGTTCGCGGACTTCGTCCGGCGGCACGCCCCCGACCGGCCCGCGCCGGGGCGGGCGTTCGCGCTGACCTCGCCGCACGCGGCCGTGCTGAACTACCCGCCGTTCCCGTGGCTGCCGCCCCTGCCGGACGGCCCGGAGCACGTGTTCCTCGGCCACTGCTCCGACTCCGACCCGCTCGACGGCGCGTGGCGGGCCCGGATCCGCGGCCGCCGGGTGGTGCTGGTCGCCCTCGGCACGTTCCTGTCCGCCCGCGACGACGTCCTGCGCACGGCCGTCACGGGGGCGTTGAGCATCCCGGACGTGACCGTCGTCGTCGCGGGCGGCGCGCGGGTCGCGGCGCTGGCCGATCTGGCGGCCGATCCGCGCGTGGTGCTGGAAGCGGTCGTGCCGCAACGGGCCCTGCTGCCGCACGTGGCCGCGATCGTCCACCACGGCGGCAACAACACGTTCACCGAGGCGCTGGAGGCGGGGGTGCCCGCGCTGGTCCTGCCGTTCTCCAGCGACCAGTTCTGCGTGGCCCACGACGCCGAGCGCTCGGGGGCGGGCGTCTGCCTCGACCCCAACGCGCTCACGCCCGAGCAGGTGACGACCGCGGTGCGCGGCCTGCTGGACCGGGGCCGCACCCCGAGGCTGCGCGCGCTGCGGGACGGCGTCCGCGCGGCCGGTCCGGACCGGGGGGCCGCGAGACTGGTCCAGGTGCTGGACCGCCGGGTGAGCCGCACGCCGCGGTAGGTCCACTGTGGACCACCGAACGGCGGACGCGGTGCGGGTGAACGTCGGCGGGGGCCGTTGTGGGCCGGACGGCGGACCGGTACGGTATCGGTCCGCGAAACGGGTTCAACAGTGAGCTCTCCTCCGGTCGTCGTCGAGTCCTGGGAGCGAGCCGTGTTCGAGTCAGCCGTCGCCGTCCCGGAAGGGCGGTCGCTGGTCGTCCGCGTGACCAGGGGTGAGCGGAGTTCGATCGTCTACGTCGAGGGCGAGTCCGACTCGGCGGGCGCCCGGCGGCTCGGCGTGGAGCTGCGGTCGGTCTGCAACCGGTACCCGCTGGTGGTCCTGGACTGCGAGGGCCTGCGGTTCCTCGGGTCGACCGGCTTGGAGGTGCTGCTCGACGCCCACCGCCGCGCGCGGGTGCACGGCCACGTCCTGCGGATCGTGGTCAGCTCGCCCGCGGTCCTCGCCGTGCTGCGCGTCTCCGGCGCGGACCGCGAGCTGGCGGTGTTCGGCACGATGGACGCC
The DNA here is from genome assembly GCF_042738955.1 of Umezawaea sp. NPDC059074. Taxonomy (NCBI): domain Bacteria; kingdom Bacillati; phylum Actinomycetota; class Actinomycetes; order Pseudonocardiales; family Pseudonocardiaceae; genus Umezawaea; species Umezawaea sp. NPDC059074. The sequence continues at coordinate 27,537 of NZ_JBHYHC010000112.1, read as the reverse complement.
GCGCTGACCACGTGATCGTCCGCTCGATGACTTCAGTGCAGACCGAACTCAGTCGACCAGGCCCTGAGCCAGGCGAGGAGCGCGGGGACCGTAGGCGTTGGCCTTCGCCGCCCGCGCCCGCACGCCCGGCACGGCCGTCACCCAGCGCAGGAAGCCCGGCGGGGTCAGCGGACGGCCCCGCTCGCGGCTGCGGGCGATCCGCCGCTCGATCCGCGACTGCTGGGCCTGCACCACGTCGATCGCCGGGTCGCGCTCGGCCTGGATCGCCGCGAGCACCTCGTCGCCGACCTCGCCCGCGCGCAGGGCGGGCACGAGGTGGTTGGCCGCGACCACGGCGTCCTGGACCGCCATCAGGATCCCGTTGCCGCCCACCGGCGAGATGACGTGCGCCGCGTCGCCGATCAGCAGCAGGCCCGGCCGGTGCCAGCGCTCGACCCGCGAGATGTCCACCGACAGCAGCGTGGTCTGGGAGAACTCGCGCAGCTCCGGCAGCCGGTCGGCCAGCCACGGCACGCGCTCGGCCACGAACTCGCGGATCGGCCCGACCCCGGCGGCGCGGGCGGCGGCGTACCCGCCCTTGGGCAGCGTGCAGCCGACCTGCCAGTCGTCCGTGCCGCCGAGCAGCCCGACGTACTGGTCGCGCCCGAAGAACAGGTCGACGTCGGCCTCCGGTGGGTCGGTGGCCCGGCGGGGCAGCCGGAACCACAACAGGTCGCTGGACGCGCCCAGGCTGTGGCCGGGGAGGCCGGAGAGCTTGCGCAGCTTGGAGAACCGGCCGTCGGCGCCGACCACGAGCCGGGCGGGCACGGTCCGGTCGCGGAGGCGGACGCCGGTGACCCGGCCGTCCTCCTCGACCAGGCCGGTGACCTTCGCGCCGAGTTCGAGGGTGAACGCGGGGAGCTTGGCGGCCTCGTCCGCGAGGAAGGACAGGAACCGGGCCTGCGGCATCAGCGCCACGTAGTTGAAGCGGGTCCGCAGCTTGCCGTAGTCGGCGGTGGTGATCGTCGTGGTGGGCGTGTGGAACCGGAAGAAGCGGGCGGGGTGGTGCGGCAGTTCCAGCAGCCGGTCCGCCAGCCCGAGCTGGTCGAGCAGTTCCAGCGTGTACGGGTGCAGGGAGTCGCCGCGGAAGTCGCGGTCGAAGTCCTGGTGCGACTCCAGCAGCGTGACGGGGACCCCGGCCCGCGCCAGCAGCAGCGCGAGCAGCATCCCGCCGGGTCCGCCGCCGACCACGACCACGTCGCTCACGCGCGCCCCGCCGGGTCGAGGCGGAACACCGCGATCGAGTCCAGGTGCGCGGTGATCTCGGCGGGGGACGCCTCGGGCGGCACCGGGAACGCCTTCAGCGCCCACGGCACGGTGACGGCCCTCAGGTAGGTGGACACGACAGCGGCCGCCTCGTCCGCGCCGACCGGCACGGCGACGCGGGCCCGGTCCTCGTCGCCCGCGAGGATCGCGCACTCCGGCGTCGCGACGAGGTTGCGCACCCAGTCGCGGCTCGGGTCGGGGGAGACGAGGTACTCGCGGGCGTTCAGCCGGGTCACGCCCACGGGCGTCCGCCGGGGTTCGCCGCTGCGGCGGCCGGTGGTCCGCACGACCCGCAGCGCGTACCCGGCCTCCGGCACGGGCGCGGCGGGTTCCGCGAGGATCCGGGTGGTCATGCCGGTGTTCATCGCCCGCACGTCGGGTCGGCTCACGCTCACTCCTCGGTCAGGTGGTAGCTAGAGAGTCTAGCTACTCTGCCGGGCCTCCGCTCAGTACGCTGCGGTGGTGGACGAGCCGGACATCGCCAGGGACATCAGCCGGTCGCTGCGCGACCTCCTCCAGGCGGGCCGCGGCGTGCAGACGACCCTGGCCCGCAGGCTCGGCGTCGGCGTGACCGACGTGCAGGCCGTGAGCCACCTCGTGGAGAGCCCCGAACCGCTGGGCACGGTGGAGCTGGGCAACCGGCTGGGCATCCGCTCGGCGTCGGCGACCGTGCTGGTCGACCGCCTGGAGGCCGCGGGCCACCTGAGCCGCACCGCGCACCCCGACGACCGCCGCCGCGTGGTGCTGCGGCCGACCGACACCGCCCGCGCGGAGGTCCGGGAGGCGCTCGCGCCCCTGCTGGCGTCGCTCGGCGGGATCGTCGCGGACCTCGACGACGACCAGGCGGCCGCGGTGCTCGGCTTCCTGCGGGACGCGACCCGCGCGATCGGCGAGTTCACCGCGGAGTAGGTCCACTTCGGACCCGACCACTGTGGAGCGTCGCGCGATCGTCGTGATCGGTCCCGCTCTGGTGTAATGATCACCGCGACGAGGAGGTACCGGTTCGATGACTGCGGTCAGCGTCTACAGCTACGGCATCGCGCTGCTGTGGTTCCTGTTCTTCCTCGTCAGCTTCCTGCGGGACCGGCGGCGGTTGCGCAACGGCGTCTACCTGTTCGTGGCGCTGATGTTCCTGGGGTTCGGCCTGCTCGTGACGTTGGCGTCGGTGTCGACGACCGCGGCGAACGTCGTGGTCATCGGGGTCGTGGTGCTGATCCCGCTGCTGATCGCGGCGCTGGCGGTGTTCCTGGTGGCCAACGGCGTCACGATGGTGCGCCGCGAGGGGTTCCGGGCGGTGAACCTGCTGTCGCTGGCCGCCGGGCTGGGGATCATCGGGTTCGTGCTGTTCCAGGGCCTGCGGCAGTACGTCGACTGGCCGCCGCTGGGAGTGGTCGGCGACGCCATGACCGGGCTGCTGGCCTACCTCGGGTTCCTGTTCGCCTGCTTCCTGCTGTACTCGTTCGTGTACGGCCGGATCCGGCCCAAGCGGGACGTGGACTTCATCGTGGTGCTCGGAGCGGGGATCCTCGGCGAGAAGGTGCCGCCGCTGCTGGCGAGCAGGTTGGAGCGCGGGCGCACGACGTTCGACGCGGCGGTCGCGAAGGGCACCGAGCCCGCGCTGATCACCTCGGGCGGGCAGGGGCCGGGGGAGGACGTGCCGGAGGCGGTCGCGATGGCCGAGTACCTCGTGGGCCGGGGCGTGGACCGGGACCGGGTGCTGCTGGAGGACCGGTCGACCACGACGTGGGAGAACCTGACGTTCAGCAAGGCGATCATGCAGGAGCGGCGGCCGGACTACCGCTGCCTGGTCGTCACCAACAACTTCCACGTCCTGCGGGCCGCGCTGCTGGCCCGCAAGGCGCGGGTGAACGGCCAGGTGATCGGCTCGCCGACCGCCTGGTACTTCTGGCCCACGGCGACGCTGCGCGAGTTCGTCGCGATCCTCGTCGAGCACTGGGTCGTCAACGGCGTGATCGCCCTGCTGATCGTGCTGTCGGCCGTGCTGCCCGCGCTGCTCGGCTGATCAGCCGGTCGGCTCGACCGCCGGGCACGACGCGCCCTCGGCGGGCGTGCGCAGGGTGAACAGGTAGGTGTTGGCGACGTTCTTGGTGCAGTCGCTGCGGTTGTACACGACGTGGCCCCAGCCGTCGTAGGTGAGCAGCGCGGTGTGCGCGGCGGCCTGCCGGTGGACCGTGCGAGCCCACGCGTAGGGCGTGGCCGGGTCGTGGCGGGAGTTCAGCACGAGGATCCTCGGACCGGTGCGGAGGGCCAGCCGGTGCGGCGGGTTCGCCGCCGGGCCGGAGATGCCCGCGCACGCCATGACCTCGTCGTGGCTGATGTTGGCGCCATACAGGGTGGGGCCGCGCCGCAGTTCCTCGGCCCGCAGTCGCGCGTAGTCCTGGTAGTTCTTGACCCGCAGGGAGAAGTCCTGGCACACGGTCGCGAGCCGGACCGACTCGTAGTTGGGCTCGAACAACGCGGTGAGCGGCGGCTTCTCGGCGGCCAGGTCCGAGATCGTCCGTCCGATGTCCGCCCAGGACGGCGTGTAGAGCATGCCGTTGACGTAGTCGAGGAGACCCTGCCCGCCCCAGCCGATGGCGTCCGCGCCCTTCAGCGCGTCCGCCAGGACCGCTCGCACGTCCCGGCCGTGCAGCGCGCAGGTCGTCGTGCGGGCGCACCACTGCTCGAACTCGCCGAACGCCGCCTCCGTGGACGCCGCCCGGTCGCCGACGAACCGGCGGACGTCGGCGCTGTGGTCGAGGACGCTGTCGAGGACCATCGACCGCAGCCGCGCGCCGAAGCGCTCGGCGTAGGCCTGGCCGAGGACCGTGCCGTAGGAGACGCCGAAGTAGTTGATCTTCTGCTCGCCGAGCGCGCGGCGCAGGGCGTCGAGGTCGCGCGCGGACTGGCTCGCGTCGGCGTGGTCGAACACCGGGCCGCTGCGAGCCCGGCAGTCCGCGATCAGCTCCCGGTTGTGCGCCACCAGCGCGTCGAACCCCGCCTGGTCCACCGGGTAGGTCGACGGGCCCCGGTTCAGCAGGTCGTCGGAGCAGCGGGCGCGGGCGCTGTCGCCCGTGCCGCGCTGGTCGAACCCGACGACGTCGAACCGCTCCCGCACGTCGGGCGTGAACAGGCCCTTGGACTGGGCGAACGCCGCGCCGGACCCGCCGGGACCGCCCATGTCGGCGACCAGCACGCCGATCCGGCGCGTCGGGTCGCCCGCCGTGCGGCGGGCGACGGCGAGGTCGAACGACTCCCCGCGCGGCCTGGCCCAGTCGACCGGCACGCGCAGCGTCCCGCACTCGGCGTCGGGCACCTCCGGGCAGGAGTGCCAGGCGATGGCGGTCGGGGTCCAGTCGGCCTCCGCGCTCGCCTGCGTGGTCCCGGCCACCAGGCCGATGCCGCAGGCCACCGCTCCGAGCACGCGCAGGATCGACCGCACGGGTCCTCCACCATCGTCGCCCCACCGAGATCCGACGGGGGATTGTCGCGAGTCGATCAAGGAACGCGCAAGGGCTGAACGGTGGCGGGGACGGTGGTGCGCCGGGCCACGACCCGACGTCCGAGGGCGATCATCGGCAGTTCCACCAGGCGGTGCAGGACGTCGGCCAGCAGCAGCGCCACGGCGAACACGACGACCGGGCGCGCGCCCCCGAACGTCCCCACCAGCGCGACTGCGCCACCGGCGATGCCCTGCACCAGGTACAGGGAGTAGGACCGCTCGCCGACGAACCGCATCGGCCCGCTCGACAGCGCCCACCGGACCGGCCACCCGGAGATCACCGAGGGCAGCAGGAACGCGCACGCGATGGCGTACACCGGCGTCGCCGCCATCGCCGCGGGCACGCCGAACCAGTCGCCGAGCACCGGCGAGAGCGTCCCCACGGACAGGTGGAAGGCCACGAACGCGACGGCGACGGCCACCGACGCCGCGGGACCGGTCAGCGGGCGCAGGACGGCGTAGCCGCGCGGGTGGTGCAGCACCAGCGCGAGCAGGCAGCCGACCAGGACGGAGAAGTAGCCGAGGGTCCAGTTCGGCGAGGACTGCCCGAGGGTGACCGGGACCAGCGCGAGCGCCACGACGAGGCCGCCGACCGCGACGCCGAACCGCCGGGCCGTCGACGCCGCTCCGGCGAACGCGAGCAGCGGCCACAGCAGGTAGAACTTCTGCTCGGTGCCGATCGTCCACGAGTGGCCGTAGGGGTTGTTCTGGGTGAACTCGTTGAAGAACGTGAGCTGCAACGGCAGCGCGGCGCGGAGCCCGCTGCTGGTGAAGGTGCCCATGGCCAGGCAGCCGACCAGAACCGCCGCCAGCACGAGGAAGTACACCGGCAGGATCCGGAACGCGCGGCGCAGGTAGAAGTCGGCCAGCGCGATCCGGCCGGTGCGGTCGTGCTCGCGCAGCAGCAACGTGGTGATCAGGAAGCCGGACAGCACGAAGAACAGGTGCACGCCGATCCAGCCCTGGAGCACGTCCGGCCCGTCGAAGTGGAACAGCACCACGAGGGTCGCGGCGACGGCGCGCACGCCGTCCAGGCCGGGGAAGCGCCGCATGGCGAGGTAGTCGGCGTGGGTGGGGGTGGTCATGCCGGAAGCTTCCGAGGCGCGCTTCCCGATCTCGTCCGGCTCATGTCCTGGTTTCGCTACAGAACCGGGGAGGGCGGCGGGATCCGCGCGGGTGCTCGCCCATACTCCTCGGCGTGGCCCGTGTGCTGGTGATCGAAGACGACCGCTCCGTCCGGAACGCGCTGGAGTTCGCGTTGCGCCGCCAGGGGCACCACGTGTCCGCGGCGGCGACCGGCGAGGAGGGGGTGGCGCTGGTGCGGGACGCGGCGCCGGACATCGTCGTGCTCGACCTGATGCTGCCGGGGATCGACGGGTTCGAGGTGTGCAGGCGGGTGCGGGCGATGGGGGACGTGCCCGTCGTCATGCTCACCGCGCGCGGCGACGACTTCGACGTCGTCGGCGGGCTGGAGGCGGGAGCGGACGACTACGTCGTGAAACCCGTGGAGCCCAGGGTGCTCGACGCGCGGCTGCGGGCCGTGCTGCGCCGCACCGAACGCGAGAACACCCGAAGCACCAGCGTTTTCGGCGACCTCGTCATCGACAGGGCCGCGCTGACCGTCCACAAGGGAGGGAAGCAGGTCGGGCTGACGCCGACGGAGTTGCGGCTGCTGCTGGAGCTGTCCGGGTCACCGGGCCAGGTCCTGTCGCGCGAACAGCTGCTGCGGTCGGTGTGGGAGCACGACTACCTCGGCGACTCGCGGCTGGTCGACGCGTGCGTGCAGCGGTTGCGGCTCAAGGTGGAGGACGTGCCGTCCGCCCCGGTGCTCGTCCGGACCGTGCGCGGCTTCGGCTACCGGTTCGACCCGCTGTGAAGCCCATCGCGTTCGGCCTGCGCACCCGGCTGCTGATCGCGTTCGCGCTGGTGTCGGCGTTCACCGGCGCGACGGTGGCCGCCGTGTCCTACCTCCAGGTCCGGGAACTCGTGCTCACCGCGGCGCAGGACAAGATGGTGTCGCAGTTCCGCGCCGACCTCGAACGGGAGGAGGCGTTCGACCACTCGCCGTCGCACGCCGAACTCCTCGTGCTGGCGGACCGGTTCCGCGCGGTGGCGGTGTTCGGCACCGACCACGCGGACGGCAACGGGATCACCTTCCGGGACGTGCCGGAGCGCCTGCGGAGCGAGGTTCGGGCGCGGGACCGGACGCTCGTGCAGCGGGTCGTGGACGACACCGGGCACCCGTACGTGTTCGTGGGGGCGCCGTTGAGCGGAGGCACCGGGACGACCGGCGTGCAGCTGTTCCGGCGGCTGGACCTCGCCGTCCAGCAGGACGCGATCGCCCAGCTGCCGAACTCCGCGCTGCTGATCGTGCTGTTCTCCCTGGTGCCCGCGTTCGTGCTGGCCCTGCTCGCCGCGCGAGGGGTGCTGCGCCCGGTGCGGGCGCTGCGGTCCGGGGTGCGGCGGGTCGCGGACGGGCACCTGGACACCCGGTTGACCGTCAGCGGCGCCGACGAGCTGGCCGACCTGGTCCGCACGTTCAACACGATGGCGGCCGAGCTGGAGAGCACCGTCGCCGAGCTGCGGCGGATGGACGAGCGGTCGCGGCGGTTCGTGGCGGACGTGTCGCACGAGCTGCGCACGCCGCTGACGGCGATGACCGCCGTCAGCGAGGCGCTGGACGACGAGGCGCTGACGGGGGACGCCGCGATGGCGGCGGGCATGGTGAGCACCGAGACGCGCAAGCTGGGGACGCTGGTGGAGGACCTGATCGAGATCTCCCGGTTCGACGCCGGGGTGGCCGCGCTGCGCAGCGAGCCGGTCGACCTGCCTGCCCTCGTGACCGCGACGCTGGCCGCGCGCGGGTGGACGGACCGGGTGGACGTGGACCTGCCCGCCGGGCGGCGGGTCGACCTGGACCGCCGCCGGATCGACGTGGTGGTCGCGAACCTCGTCGGCAACGCGCTCAAGCACGGCGCGGAGCCGGTGACCGTCGCGGTGACCACCTCGGACGATGAGGCGGTCGTGGTGGTCACCGACGCCGGGCCGGGGCTGCCGGACGACGTGTCGCCGTACGTGTTCGAGCGCTTCTACAAGGCCGACTCCGCCCGCGTCCGGTCGGAGGGCAGCGGGCTCGGGCTGGCCATCGCGTGGGAGAACGTCCACCTGCACGGCGGCACCGTGGAGGCGGGCAACGCCCCGGACGGCGGGGCCCGGTTCACCGTGCGGCTGCCGCGGAGCCGGTCGTGATCCGCCGGGCGGTGGCGCTGCTGCTGGTCGCGCCGCTGGTCGCCGCGTGCGGCGTGACGCCGACCGAGCCGTTCCTCTACGGCGACGCGCCCGCCAACCCGGTGGAGGGCGTGCGGCTGGTCTTCCTCTTCGACGAGCGCCCGTTCGTCGTCATGCGGTCGGGCCCGCGCACCCTTCCCGGCGTCCAGCGGCTCGCCCTGCTGTTCGCCGGGCCGAACGACGTCGAACGGGCCGCGGGCGTCGCCACCGCCGTGCCGGAGGGGTACACCGTCGTCTCCCAGGAGACCAAGTCCGACGACTCGGGGACCCAGGTGGTGGTCGTCGACCGCCCCGGCGGCGTCGACCTCTTCCGCTTCGGAGCGCAGGCGGGCGAGCAGATCGCCTGCACGGTCTTCGGCGGCTCGGCCGTGCTGCTGCGCGACACCGACGGCCACGATCGGGGCCCGTTCGGCTGCCACCGCTAGCGCGTCAGACGGTCGTCTGGTCCACGAAGCACCAGCGCCAGGTCTCGCCGGGCTCGAACGACCGGATGACCGGGTGCCCGCTGGCGGCGGCGTGCGCGCTCGCGTGCTTCGCGGGCGAGGAGTCGCAGCAGCCGACCTTGCCGCAGCTCAGGCAGAGGCGCAGGTGGACCCAGCGGCCACCGCTCGCGAGGCAGTCCTCGCAGCCCTCCAGGGTGCTCGGCTCCGGGGCCGGGCCGAGGTCGGCGACGTGCTGGCAGGTGGCTGAGGTCATGGGTGCTCCTCGACTCGGTGATCGTCCGCCGCGAAACCTACGCCTGTCCTCCGCCGGGTGCGCAGGTGACGGCGGCCGTTCGCGCTGCTTGACTAGGGCCATGACTGCACCCGCGCCCGCCGAGACCGCCAGGGTCTCGCGACCCTCGATCCTCACGGTGGACGACGACCCCAGCGTGTCCAGGGCGGTGGCCCGCGACCTGCGCCGCAAGTACGGCGAGGCCTACCGGATCGTGCGCGCCGAGTCCGGCGCGCAGGCACTGGAGGCGCTGCGCGAGATCAAGCTGCGCGGCGAGGAGGTCGCCGCGCTGCTCGCCGACTACCGGATGCCGAACATGAGCGGCATCGAGTTCCTCGAAGAGGCCATGGACCTGTTCCCGCAGGCCCGGCGCGTACTGCTGACCGCGTACGCGGACACCGAGGCCGCGATCCAGGCCATCAACGTGGTCGACCTGGACCACTACCTCCTCAAGCCGTGGGACCCGCCGGAGGAGAAGCTCTACCCGGTGCTGGACGAGCAGCTGCACGCCTGGTCGGTGGCCGACCGGCAGCCCGCGCGGCAGGTCAGGGTGATCGGGCACCGCTGGTCGCCCCGCTCCTACGAGGTGCGCGACTTCCTGGCCCGCAACTCCGTGCCGTTCCGCTGGCACTCGCTCGACGACGGCGACTGCGAGGCCGCGCGCCTGCTCGCCGCGGCCGGGCAGGACGGCTCGCTGCTGCCCGTCGTGGTGACGCCCGAGGGCGAGCCGCTGGTCCAGCCGACGGACGCCGAGCTGGCCGCCCGCGTCGGGTTGAGCACCGAGCCGTCGTCGGACTTCTACGACCTGATCGTCGTCGGCGGCGGCCCGGCGGGGCTGGGCGCCGCCGTGTACGGCGGGTCGGAGGGCCTGCGGACCGTGCTGGTGGAGCGCGTGGCCACGGGCGGCCAGGCGGGCACCAGCAGCCGGATCGAGAACTACTTGGGCTTCCCGGACGGCGTGTCCGGCGAGCAGCTGACCGAGCGGGCCCGCAGGCAGGCGTTGAAGTTCGACGTCGAGATGCTGACCACCCGCGACGTCGTGGCGCTGGAGCAGCGCGGGGCGGCCCGCGTGGTGAAGTTCGACGACGGCACGGAACTGGCCGCGCACACGGTGATCCTGGCGACCGGCGTGTCGTACCGGATGCTCGGCGCGCCCGGCCTGGAGAACTTGTCCGGCCGGGGCGTGTTCTACGGCGCGGCCACGACCGAGGGCCCGAGCTGCGCGGGCCAGGACGTGTACCTGGTCGGCGGCGCGAACTCCGCGGGCCAGGCCGCCATGTACTTCTCCCGGCACGCCCGCCGCGTCGTGCTGGTGATCCGCGGCGACTCGCTGGACCGGTCGATGTCGCGGTACCTGATCGACCAGATCGCCGAGGTGCCGAACATCGAGGTCCGCACCTGCACGGAGGTCGTCGGCGGTACCGGCGACGACCACCTGGAGAGCCTGACCCTGCTGCACGCCCCGTCCGGCGAGAAGACCACCGTGGAGGCGTCCTGGCTGTTCGCCTTCATCGGCGCCGCCCCGCGCACGGAGTGGCTGGAGGGCACGGTGTCGCGCGACGAGCGCGGCTTCCTGCTCGCCGGACCGGACCTGGCCGCCCAGGGCGGCTCGCCGGTCGGCTGGGAGCTGGACCGGTCGCCGTACCACCTGGAGACCAGCGTGCCGGGCGTGTTCGTCGCGGGCGACGTGCGCGCGGAGTCGGTGAAGCGGGTGGCCTCCGCCGTCGGCGAGGGTGCGATGGCCGTCACGCTGGTGCACCGCTACCTGGAGTTCGGGTAAGACCGGGGCACGTCGGGGCGTTGGACAACACAGGCGCGGTCGTGGACCGCACGTCGTAGTGGAGAGGTCGTGATCGCCATGCCGGAGCTGACCGCGGCCGACCTGCGCGAGCTGTTCCTGTTCGAGCACCTGTCGGAGGAGCAGCTGGCATGGCTCGTGGAGCACGGGCAGGTGGAGACGCGCGAGGCCGGCACGCTCGTGCACGCCGAGGGCGACGAGGCCACGTGCTTCTTCGTGCTGCTGGAGGGCACGGTCGCGCTGTGCCGGAACATCGGCGGCCAGCGCGTGGAGGTGAACCGGACCGACCACCGCGGCTCGTACTTCGGCGCGACCCAGGCGTACCTGCGCGGCGAGGTGGCCGCTCCGAGCACCTACACGATGACCGTCGAGTCGATCACCGACACGGTGATGTACCAGCTCGACGCCGACGAGTTCGGGCCCGTCGTGCGCGAGTGGTTCCCGATGGCCATGCACCTGCTGGAGGGCCTGTTCCTCGGGATGCAGAAGAGCCAGCGCGCCACGAACGACCGGGAGCGGCTGCTCGCGCTGGGCTCGTTGTCGGCGGGACTCACGCACGAGCTGAACAACCCGGCCGCCGCGGCGGTCCGGGCGACCGCCGCGCTGCGCGAGCGGGTCGCCGGGATGCGGCACAAGCTGGCGATGCTCGCCAGCGGCAAGATCGACCCGCAGACGCTCCCGGCGCTGGTGAAGCTCCAGGAGGAGGCCGTCGAACGGGTCGCGAAGGCGCCCAAGCTCGGCGCGCTGGAGACCAACGACCGCGAGGACGAGGTCGGCGACTGGCTGGAGGACCACGGCATCCGCGGCGGCTGGGACCTCGCGCCGACGCTGGTCGCGGGCGGCCTGGACGTGGAGTGGCTGGACGAGGCGGCGAGCCTGTGCCCGAGCACGGCGACCGAGGCCGCCGTCCGCTGGCTCGCCTACACCGTCGAGACCGAGACGCTGATGAACGAGATCGAGGACGCCACCACCAGGGTGTCCACGCTCGTCGGCGCCGCCAAGCAGTACTCGCAGCTCGACCGCGCCCCGTTCCAGGTCGTGGACGTGCACGAACTGCTGGACTCCACGCTGGTGATGCTCGGCAGCAAGATCCCCGAGGGCGTGCGGCTGGTCAAGGACTACGACCGCTCGCTGCCGCCGGTGCCCGCGTTCGCGGGCGAGCTCAACCAGGTGTGGACGAACCTGGTCGACAACGCGCTCGGCGCGATGGGCGGCACGGGCACGCTGACCGTGCGCACGTTCCGCTCCGACGACCAGGTCGTCGTCGAGATCGGCGACACCGGCGCGGGCATCCCGGCCGAGGTCAGGAGCCGCATCTTCGAGCCGTTCTTCACCACCAAGGCCGTCGGCGAGGGCACGGGCCTCGGCCTGGACATCTCCTGGCGGATCGTGGTCACCAAGCACCGGGGCGACATCCGCGTCGAGTCGCAGCCGGGCGACACCAGGTTCCAGGTGTGGCTGCCGCTGGAGGTGCCGGAGGCGGTCGCGAGCCCGGTCGAACTGGACGCCTGAGGACCGGCGGGTTCAGCCGTATCGCGGATCGCTTGTGGGCGGCACCTGGTCGATCATGGGGTGAACGACCGTTCACCGCGGTCGATCGCGCACCTGGGGGTTGAGTGGAGAACGGGCGACAACGCAACGCCGACATCCCGTGGTACCAGTTCGACCCGAACGACTACCTGGCCCGCAACTACGCCAGGGTGCGCTCGGAGGACCACCGGGTGGTCGAGCTGGTCCGGGACTTCTTCGGTCGCCAGTTCGCGTCGGGCCGCCCGCCCGCGGGGTTGTGCGGCATCGACGTCGGCACCGGGGCCAACCTGTACCCGGCGCTGTCGATGCTCCCGTTCTGCGAGTCGATCACGCTCTACGAGCACGCCAAGTCGAACCTGGAGTGGCTCGCGGAGCAGGCCGCCGCCGACTGGCCCTCGTGGCCGGACGTGTGGAGCGACTTCTGGTCGGTCCTCGGCGCGGGCAGGCACTACGCCGAACTGGGCGAGGACCCGCGCCGCGCGCTCGCCCGGCGGGTGGAGGTCGTGCCCGGCAGCGTGTTCGCGCTCGACCCGGCGGCGCGGCGGTGGGACATGGGCACCATGTTCTTCGTCGCCGAGTCCATCACGTCCGAACCGGTCGAATTCACCGCCGCCGTGCGCGGATTCCTGGAAGTGCTGAGTCCCGGCGCTCCATTCTGCATAACCTTCATGGAGAATTCGCTCGGGTACGAGGTCGCCGGAATCGAATTCCCGGCCGTCTCCATCGGTCGCGACGACGTGCTGGACTGCTTGGCCGAGCTGGCCGACGACGTCGCCGTGGACCGGGTCGGACCGGGCGCCGAACCGAAGTTGCGCGACGGGTATTCCGGGATGCTTGTGGCCTGTGGCCACACTTCCGGAGGTGAACGCGCGGGCCGCGCGGCTTTCCCCGGACGAACGACCCTGCCATCGGAGCACCGGTGACCGTGCTACCGTTTCGCTCCCCGCCACACACCCTGGGATGACAGATGAGAATTCAGCCGAGACGACAGATTCTCGATATCTGGCGGTCGGTTATCAAATCGTCCTACCGCGATGGCGTGTGGGTGTGGAGCAGCGGTGACCGGCCCAATTCGCTGGCCGACGCGGAACAGCTGATCTGCCTGCTGTACCCGGCGACCGAGGTGCCCGCGCTGGCGTTGGAGCAGCCGGACGTGATGGCCGAGGACGCGGTGAAGGCGCTGGAGAAGTTCGGCGACCCGAGGGTGATCCCGCACCGGCTGGTCGAGGTCATCGAGGACTACGTCGAGCGCCACACGAGCGACGGCGAGCCGGTGTTCGGCGGCGGCGACTACCTGTTCTCCGACGACGGCGAGCCGACCGGGGCTCAGCAGTCGATGGGGCTGGTCGACTCGTACTCGCTGTCGCTCACGCTCTGCCTGTCGGCGCTGGGCTTCCTGAGCGTCTACAAGCCCCAGCCGGGGCGGCGGGCCACCCTGACCGCGCGGATCGAGACCCTCCAGGCGGCGCTGAGCAGGCGGCTCACCGCCGCCCAGATCGGCCTGCTGCGGTCGTTCGTGGTCAAGACCGTCGGCACCGAGGGCGACGACCTCAAGGTCCGCTCGGCGATGCTCGCGATGGTCAACCAGGACGTCGACGTGGACACGGTGGTCGTCGGCAGGCTCCGCGAGCGCCTCCAGCGCGTGCGCACGCTGCTGATGGACGACGTCCGCCTCGGCGTCAGCACGGACAGCGCGCTGCACGAGGAGAGCAGGCTCTTCGAGATCGGCTGGGGCTGGGGCATCGTCCTGGGCGCTCCCGAGGTGGAGCTGGACCTCGCCAAGTCCGCGTTCGAGACCGCGCCGCTGATCGCGTCGGTGAAGGGCGTCGCCGAGGCGCGCCCGTACCTGTACTCCACGGTGCTCGCGCTCGACGGCATCAACGACCTCCGGTCGCAGCGCACCCGTGAGCTGAACCTGCTCGACGACGAGCAGCGGCGGCTCGCCGAGGCCCTGCACACCCGCTGGGACCTGACCCAGCGGTACTGGTCCACCATCGCCCGGTTCGGCAGGGAGTGGCCGCTGGAGGACATCCCGTGGCGCACCTCGGACGGCGAGGAGTCCGACTACTACTCGCTGCTGGTGTCCGCGGTCCTCGTGCAGGACCTGGAGAACCGGACCGCGACGGACGACGACCTCAACCGCGCGGTCGCCGTGTTCGAGGCGCTCGCGCAGCGCGGCCGGATCACCCGCCGCGTCACCAAGGACGACGCCTCGGTGGCGATGCACGTGCCCGGTGTGCGGATGCGGCTGGCGGGCACGAGCGAGCCGCCGCTGTTCTGGCACGCCCGCGACTTCGCGCCGCTGCTGCTCAAGCGCTGCCTCCAGGCGGCGGCGCTGTCGGCGAACCGCAGCGCGCGCGACCGGCTGATGCGGCTCGCCGAGACGACCATGGACCACCTCGACAAGCGGCGCATCCACACCGGCCCGGCGACGGGCCTGTGGGACGACCCGGCCGAGACGCTGTTCCCGGACGAGGACCGGCCCGGCGAGACCGCGCCGTCGTGGTCGATGACCGAGCGCGTGATCGAGGCCCTCATCGCCGGGTCGCGCACCTACCAGGCGCAGCCGCTGCGCAGCCCCGGCATGCGCAGCCGCGCCGAGGAGGCGCTGCACGAGGCCGAGCACCTGCTCAACCAGCTGCTGGTGCAGTCGGACTCCGACGACAGCTCGACCCGCAGCACCCAGCTCGTCGACATCGAGCGCAGGTTGAGCCGGGCGCGCGAGATCATCACCGCCCAGCCCGGCACCGCGAACGCCCTCGCGCTGGCGGCCCTGCTGAGCCTGGACGAGATGAGCGTGGCCAGGGCCAACGCGTCGAGGGGGGTCTAGTGCTGGTCTTCGCATCGTCGGACAAGGGCGGCACCGGCCGGTCCGTCACGAGCTGCAACATCGCGTTCCACCTGGCCCAGCGGTTGGACGTGGCCTACCTGGACTTCGACTTCGGCTCGCCGACCGCGGGCGCGATCTTCGAGATCCCCAAGGCCGAGCGCGGGGTGGACCGCGACGGGCTGCACAGCTACTTCACCGACGACGTGGCGGACCCCCGCAGGCTCGACGTGTGGCGCACGACCTCGCGGCCGGACCTGCGCGGCACGAACGTGCGCGCGGGCCGGTTGGCGTTCTTCCCCGGCGACCGGGGCGGCGCGGAGTTCGCCACGTCGGCGGACCTCGACCAGCGCTGCGTGGAGCTGCTCACCCGGCTCGACAGCGAGTTCGACGTGGTCGTGGTCGACCTCAGCGCGGGCCGCTCGACGGCGTTGACCATGGCGCTCAAGGCCACCGCCCAGTCCACGATGCGCGGCGTCACGGCCCGCTGGCTGGTGTTCCACCGCTGGACCCACCAGCACATCGTCGCGGCGAACGGCCTGGTGTACGGCGACCGGGGCCTGCTCGCGGTCGGCGAGAGCGTCGGGCACGACCCGGACGCGCTGCTGGACGCCATCCGGTTCGTCCGGGTGGCGGTGCCCGACCTGAAGGAGCACAATCCCGGCCAGACCGCCGCCCAGGCGACCTGGTTGCACGCGTGCGACGAGGAGCTGCGCAAGCTCGCGGTCGACCACAAGCTCGGTCGCAGCCGGGTCCTCGGCACGACACCCGTGGAGCCGGTGTTGCAGTGGAGGGAGCAGATCATCGCCGAATCCGACGTCTCGGCGAAGATCGCCAACACCACCACCGTGCAGGCGTTCAAGGAGCTGTCCGCCCGGCTGACCGACGACGCGGTCTGGGAGGGGATGTGACCGGCTTGGACACCCCCGTCTACACCGAGTCGACGACCAGGAACGAGCCGCGCCACGTTGCGCTCTCGCACCTGTCGGTCGAGGTCGGCCACCTATACATGCAGGACTTCGTCGGCGGCGACGACCGCATCCGCGCGCAGTTCCGCAAGGTCGTGCCGTGGCTGAACGCGACCCGAGCGGCCCTCAAGGACGACCTGAACGGCGTCGCGCCCCGGTTGAGCACGTGCTTCCTGATCGACGACTACTTCCGGCCGCACGACACCCGGCCCGCCGACGTCATCACCCGGCTGGTCGCCATCGCGGCGGAGTTCGACATCGAGATCGACTACCTGGCCCGCGAGGCCGGGTGCTTCGAGGCCGACGGGATCCCGCTGGCCGAGCTGACCGCCGCGATGCTGCTGCCGGAGCCACCGGTCGGCACGACCGGGTCGCGGCCGCCCGTGCAGGACATCGGCTGGCTGTGCAACGGCGAGCGCTCGCCGGACAACTCCGGCGGCAGCCAGGCGATGATGCCCGCGACGGAGTGGAAGCCCGCCGTGGAGTTCGGCAGGCGCAACCACTCGATCTTCCTCGACGTGGAGCTGTGGCGGGACTGGACCGAGAAGGTCGACGGCGAGTCCGTGACGCGGCGGCTGTGGTCGTGCCCGTTCCTCGCGTCGGTGTGGCAGCTGCTCCGCCTCGGAGCCCTGCGCTACGAGGGCGAGCCGGTCGCCGAACCCCGTCAGTGGACGGCGGACTGGCCCGCCCAGTGGAGCGACCTGCCCGCCGTGGTCCAGCTGTCCAAGCGCGCCGCCCCGTTCGCCGCGTACCGGACGATGTCCGTGCTGCCGCAGGCCTACCTCGGGATCGAGCACGCGGTCCGGGTCATCCTCAGCCACCTGGACATCGACGAGTCGGTCATCGCGAAGACCGTCGCCCGCGCCGAGCAGGAGGGCGTGCCCGTGCCGGGCGGGCTCAGCACGCGCGTCTCGCACGTCTTCATCGAGGCCCCGGTGGCCGGGTCGCCGTGGTGATCATCGGCGAGATCCGCACCGGCCTGCTGCGCACCTCGCTGCCCCTGCCCGCGCAGGCCGTGGCGGACCTGCTGTCGATGCGGCCGGGCAGGCAGATCACCGCGACCGACCGGCCGATCAACCGGACGGTGTCGCCGGACTCGATCGTCGGCGTGGACTGCACCCTGTCGACCGACCCGCAGGTGAAGGCGCGCGGCATCGGCACGGTCGTGACGCACGCGGTCGTCGTGGGCGGCGCGGTCGTCCAGGCCTCCTCGCGCACTCGGCTGGAGTGGGTCGACTACCGCGAGCGCCGCGAGTGGTCGCACTACACCGCGCGCCGGGGCGTGGTCGACGTCCTCGGCCGCCCGGACCAGGCGAAGGTCATCGGCGGCACGAAACTGCCCGCGCCGCAACGGAAAGCGCTCGACCTGGGCGCGGTGTGCCAGCGGATGCTGAACCTCGTGCAGGGCAGGCCGCAGCTCGACCACAAGATCGCCCTGCGCACCCGCCCGACCCAGCTGCGGTGGAACGCGACGGCCCGCGAGGGCGCGCGGCCCAGGGTGCACCTGCACATCGACACGGACGTCCGCCGCACGGTGGACGTGGTCGTGCCGCCGGAACTGCTGACCGAGGCGATCCGGTTCTGCGAGGACCTGGCCCTGCACGACTGGCTCTACACCTCGCTCGGCCACGTGGTCGAGCAGGCCGAGCGCGACATGGCCGCGGGAGCCGACCCGACGATGCTGCTCGGCGCGGCCCTCACCCTGCTGGTCCGGCTGTGGATGCCCGGCGCGCACGTCCACCAGGCCCTCCGCCCGCTGTGGGCGGACCTGGAGGTCGAGCCGAGCTTCACCGCGTCGTGGCAGCAGAACGTGGCGTGGATCCGCGACCAGGTGTCCATGCGCACGCTCGTGGCGTGGCAGGAAGCCCGGCTCAGCTAGAACCAGTGCAGGCAGTGCGGGGGCCGGTCGGTGCGGAAGAGGGCGTCGGCTTCGGCCGCGGCGGTCGAGCGGTGGGCCCGGACACGGCCTGCCCGGACGAGCGTGCTCGGCGTTGTGCCGCCGAGGTAGACCGAGCCCAGATCGCTCACGTCGAGCGACAGGTCGGGCGCCTGGTCCGTGGGCGCGCAGTCGGCCTTGCCGTCGCGGACGGTCAGCAGGTAGCGGCCGCGTTCGGCGAGGAACGGGTCGTCGACGTCGAGCACCAGGTCGCCGTCGGCGAACCAGCCGCGTGCGGTCAACGCCCGCGGGACGTCCAGCAGCCGCACCCAGAGCCAGTCGGTGTCGTCGCTCACCTCCGCCGCGCGGAAGTCCACGAGCTGCCAGCGCAGCGGGTGGTCGGGCGGGAGGTGCTTGAGCACGATCTTGGAAACGAGGTCGTGGCCGAGCACGAACCTGTTCAGGGCCGTGGTGGCGGCGTCGGTGGTGGCGATGGTCTCGTCGACCGCCAGGGTTCCGGAGTCGATCGAGTAGCTGGCGTACCCGTCCACGACACCGTCGGCGTCCCGGTGGACGGCGATGTACCGCGGCGTGGGGGCGATCGGGGGCTGGCCCGCGCCCAGGGCCCACCAGCGAGCCGGTCGGGACAGCGCGCCGGGGCGGGCGCGGCGGTACCGGTCGTAGACCTCCTCCAGCAGGTCGCCGCACTGGTCGCGCCGGAGCACCTCGATCCGGTCGGTCGACCGCGGGACGGCGAAGACGGCCTGGTGGCGTGCCACGGTCAGCCGGGACTCGTAGGTCGCGGGGCCGTAGCCGAACCGGCGGTAGATCGTGGCCTCGCTGGACAGCAGCACCGAGAGGAACTCGCCGCGGGCCCGGAGGTCGGCGAGCTGGCGCCGCATCAGCGCGGTGAGCACGCCCCGGCGGCGGTGCGTGGGCACGACGCCGACGGCGGACACCCCGGCGGCGGGCACGACGACCTCGCCGGGCAGCGTGAGTTCGAAGGAGTACGCGGTGGCCGTGCCGACGGCCCGCCCGTCCTCCGCCACGGCGAGCAGGCCGCGGTCCATCTCGAACGCCGAGAACCAGGTCCCGCCGTCGTCCCTCGGGGTGTCCCGGAAGCGGCCGAACGCGGTGTGCGCCGTGTCGACGAAGAGGTCGAGGTCCTGCTCGGTCGTGGAACGGATCTCCAACGCTGCCCCTCCGGTGGTGCCGATCGGACCACAGTGGAGCGTCGACCCGCGGTCGGGGTCAAGCGAATAACTACCGGAACCAGCGGCGCACGAGCAGCGCGAAGAACACGTTCAACGACAGCAGCCCGCTGTAGCTCTCCACGACCAGCACGGACTTCACCGTGGCGTCGAGGTTGTCCGTGCCCGCGGGGTTGATGTAGTTGACGGCCGCCAGGTACAGGGTGTGCAGCGTCGTGCTGTCCGACGCCACCGCGAGGACGCCCCAGAACGCCAGCAGTTGCACCAGCACCCACCCGAGCAGCCGGTAGGGGCGGTAGCCGTAGCCGCAGGTCAGGTCCGACACGGTCAGCACGGCCCGCCGCCACCGCGCCCGCTCGTTGCGGTGCCGCGCCTTCGTGCGCAGGTACAGGTTGCGGTCGCGCGACTCGCCGTCGTTGGTCAGCAGGTGGATCTCCGCGGCCCGCTCGAACGCCTCCTCGGCGTGCCGCATCATCTTCTCGGCGACGCAGTCGTGCCCCAACCGCTCCAGGATCTCCGCGAGGTCCTTGTTCTGCGTCATCGTCAACCGCAACGGCCCCTGCGCCTCGACCTCGGCCGCCATCAACGCGACCAGGAGCGTGCGCCGTCGTTCGCTCGGCTCGGTCTCCGGCGGCCGCAGGTACAGCGGCTCGAACACGAGCTGGTGCGACTTGCGGCGCAACCGCGCCGGGTACTCGTCCAGGATCCCGGACACGAACTGCTCGAACTCGTCCAGCAGCACGTCCTCCTGCGGCCGCAGCTCGTTGCGGTTCAACGCCATCTCGACCTCGTCGGCGTACCGCCCCGCCCGCTGCTCCACGATCCGGCACAGCCGCAGCTCGTAGTCGGGCTTCTGGGCCCCGAAGTAGTTCTCCGCCACGACGCCTACCGCGCGCTCGCGGGCAGGACACATTCCGTGGGGGTCATGTCACCCATTCTCCCCGTTATTCCAGGTGATTACCTGGGCCATTCGGGTCATTCACCACCGGTATAACGGCGCTTATACCATTCGATACCGGGGAAGTGCGGGGTATTCGACCGAAACGAATGTCGGGAATTGTGTCGTCCCTGGTCAGGAGCGCGATCGCGGTGCCGGAGCCCAGGCCGTGGTGAAAGCGGCCCAGATCACCGGGGAGTGGGTGGGGTCGCCGGTGAGTTCCCAGTGGTCGGCTTGGGCGCGTTGCCACGCGCACAGCGCGGCCACCGGGTCGGGTGCCTCGTGGGCCTCGTTCACGGCGAGGACGGTCGAGGGGAGGACCGGTGTGGTCGGGAAGTCGGGGACCAGGTGGGTGAGGCCCGCGTCGGTCGGCAGGGTCCAGCGGGTCGAGGTCACGTACTCCGCGCCGCCGTGGACCATCGCCGCGACGAGGCCGGTCGGTTCGGCGAAGCGGGTGTCGCCGCCGCTGTCGCAGGCGACCAGGGCGACGCGGTTCGGGACGCGCCACGGTCTGGGCGCGCCCGGTCGGTGGCCGAGGGCGATGTCGGCGGCCGTGAGCGGGCGGTGGACGCCGAGGAGGGCGGCCCGGCCGGTGGTGTCCTTGCCGCACGAGAGGTGCAGGCGGGAGTCGAGGGCGTGGTCGCCGGTGGTGACGTGGCCGACGTAGAGGAAGCGGTCGGCGTCGGCGAGGGCCTTCTCCAGGTGGTCGCGGTCGACGTCGGCACGCCGGGTGGCGCCGAGGGTGGCCAGCGGGGAACCCGGTCCGAGCACGGAGCCGAGCGCGGAGTGGTCGGCGAACCCCGGCACGACCGGGTCCAGCACGCCGAGGACCGTCCCGTGTGGACGGAACGGGGACACGCGCCTGCCGGTGGCGTTGCGGACGGTCGCCGGGGTGAGCGTGGAGACGTCGGCGTGGTGCACGGTCCGCTCGCCCTCGTCCACCCGCAGCGCCTCCCACGGCACGAGCGCGGTCGACGGCGACGCCTGCACCCGCAGGTGCGGCCGGAGGCCCTGCTCCACCACCGAGGTCAGCTCCACGCCGAGCTGGTGCGGGAACAGCGCCCGCGCGAGCGCGCCGGACAGCTCGGCCTCCCGGTCGCGGTCCAGCAGCGGGCCGTGGGTCAACGCCCGCGCCAACGCCTTGTCCGGGCGTTCACCCGGCAGCGGTGACGGCAGTGCGGCGGCCCAGTCGTCCAACGCCTTCCGCACCAGGTCGCGCGGGATCCGCAGGGCGCGGGGCTGGTCGAGCGCGTGCTCCCAGCGCCACGACACGTACAGGTCGCCGGCGTCGACGAACTTCAGCTGCACGGCTACCACGACGCCACCGCCTCCGCGGAGCGGACGGGGAAGCCGTAGCGGCGTTCGGCCACGTCGATCCAGGAGTCCAGTGTGGACGGTGTGGCCGGGTCGAGCCGGACTCGGGGCGGCAGCAGGAAGTCCGCGGTCAGGTCGGCGCTCACGACGGTGAGGAACGACGCGGCGTAGGGCAGGTGGTCGGCGGGCGGCTCCGGCAGCGTCAGGATCTCGTCGCGCGCGACCGCCTGCGCCGCCTCGGAGTGCAGGGACACCGTCGCCGTCAGGTGGTCGACGTACGCGGCGGCGAGGTCCACGTCGCCGAGCGAGCCGATCGCGGCGAACGCGGCACGGGTCGCGGGCGCGGCGGCCAGGGCGATCCACCGCTCCCGCAACGGGCCGTGGGCGAAGCGGTGCCGCACGGCCTCCGCCGCCAGCGCGGCGGGCAGCGCCAGGTCCAGGGCTCGACGGCACACCTCGACGTCGGCGGTGGTCGCGGACCTCAGCAGCGCGTCGGCCCGCCACCAGGCGATGCCCAGCGCCACGTGCCGCAGCCCGGCCCGCTCGCACACGGCCAGCGCCTCGGCGTACTGCTCGTCGGCCCCGGCGTGGTCGCCCAGCGCCTCCAACGCCCCACCGCGGACCTGGTGCAGGCCGATCAGCTCGACCGGGGTGGCCTGCCCGTCCCACCGCTGTTCCACCTCGTCGAGCAGCCGCAGGCCGTCCGACGGCCTGCCCAGGCCGATCGCCACGGCCGCGCGGCCGTGCAGGCACACGGCGAGGCGGCGGGGGTCGTCGTGCAGCAGCGGCTCGGCCTCGCGGTAGAGCGCCTCCGCGCGGTCGTTGTCCGAGCCCAGGTACGCGAGCCGCGCCAGGCTGAGCACCGACGTGGCCTCGGTGGCGCGGTCGCCCGTCGCGGCGGCCAGGTCGCGGGCCAGGCCGTGGTGCTCGGCACTGCCCGCGAGATCACCGGTCGAGCCCGCGATCTCGGCGAGCGTGGTGTGCAGGCCCGCGACGAGGTGCGGTTCGGCGGCGTAGGCGAGGTCGAGCGCGGCCGTGGCCTCGGCGGACGCCTCGCCGAACCGCCCGCCCGTGGCCAACACCCTGGCGCGAACGGCTCGGAGTGCGATCGTGTCGGCGTGGCGGGCGGCCTCGTCCACGTCGGCCAGCGCCTCGGTGGTCCGCGAGGCGTGCCCGAGGTGCTGGGCGCGCACGAGGAGGGCGTTGACCAGCACGTCCACCGTGTCGGGCCGGTCGCCGAGCGCGTGGGCCAGGTCGATGGCCTCGGTGCTCCACCGCACGGCGTCCGTGAGGCCCGCGAGGTTGCCCGCGATGGCGGCCCGGCACGCCAGCGCCTCGACGTCGTCCGACTCGAGGGTGGCCCGGTAGGCGGCCTCGAAGGCGGCGTGCGCCCCCTGGAGATCGCCTGCTTGGGCCAGCGCCGCGCCCTGGACGTTCAACCCCACGCACGCCTGCCACGGCGGGACCGCGGCCAGGTAGTCGAGGGTGGCGCGGGCATGCTCGGCGAACTCCGGATGTCGTTCGGCCGCAAGGGCTTCGGTCCGCGCCTCCGCCAGCCTGCCCACGGCCACGAGCAGGCCCATCCGCACGGCTCGCAGCATCGCCTCTTCGCGAAGGGGCGCGTCGACGAGACCGCGTGCGGTGTCCTCCCACGCCTCGTCCCACCGACCGAGCGCCAGCAGGGTGTTCGCCCGCGACGCCAGCACCGTGGCCCGCAGCGCGGGGGAGTCGGCCAGGCCCGCGGCCTCGGCCAGCACGTCGAGCGCCTCCTCCGGCTCGACGGCCGCTGCCAGGTTCACCAGCGTGGACGCGCGGTCGGCCGCCGTGGTCGCGGCCCGGTAGGCGGCGCGCAACGCGGTCTCGGCCCCCGCGGTGTCACCGGCCTGGACCAGCCGGACGCCCTCGTTGTTGAGGTCCTTCCACGTCACCGGCGACCCGCCAGCCGCTCGGTGAGCGTGGCGGCGGCCGAGCCGACGCGGGACCGCGCGTGGTCGACGATCGCGGCCCGCCGCGCGGGCGCGTCCGGGTCGGGAGGGGTGGGGTCGGCGAAGCCGGGGGCGTAGACGGTGAGCACGCGCTGGGCGGGCGGCAGCAGGAGCACGGTCGGCGGGACGGCGGTGCTGCCGGTGAGCCTGCCGAGCCCGTCCGAGTCGTCGAGCGGGACGTCCACGGCACCGAACCGCGCCGCCAGCCGAGCACCCTCACGCGGGCCGGGGGAGACCGCGACCTCCAGGAAGGTCGAGCCCTGCCGCCGGACGACGGACCACCGAGCGTCGGCCGCCGCGTCCACGCTTCCCTGCGGCACCAACGCCCAGTCGACCGCATCGGCTCCACTGAGGACGGTCACGCCATCGGTCCGGTCGTCGCCGCCAGCGGCGAGCGCGAACGTCGACCGGCTCGGCACGGCGGCCTCGGCGAGTTCCACGCCGTAGTCCTCGGCCAGCGCCGCCAGCCGCGCGGCGAGGGCGTCCACGGCGGGGTCTGCGGTGAACGGGCCGATCGCGGCGAGCGCCCGCGCGGTGGCGTCCTCGTCGTCCAGCAGGTGTTCGACGTCCCCGGTCGCCACGGCCAGTTCCGCGCGCAGCAGTCCGGTGTCCAACGCCGGGATGCCCGCGGTCGGGGACGCGGGCCACCAGGCCTCGGCCCAGCGCAGGTGGGCGACGACCCGGCCCGCCTCGCGGACCCGCCAGTCGCCCTCGGTGGGCACGGTGACCTCGGTGGCGGCGAGGACGTCGGCGGTCCCGTAGACCTCCCACAGCCAGTCGGCGGCCCGCTCGGGGTCGTGCACGCGGGCGCTCGGCACCGGGTCGTCGGCCAGGACGTCCCACGCCAGCAGTGCGCCCCTCGCCTCCAGCAGCGCGGTCCGCTCGGGGTGCGACGGCCAGTCGCCGATCCGGACCTCCTCGTCGGTGCGCTCGACCCTCATAGCGGACCTCCGGCGGACTGGCGTTCCAGCGCCGACCGCAGCCGGTCGCGCTGGTCGAGGATCACCGAGCGCAGCACGCCGTCGAGCACGTCCCACAGCTCGTCGGCGGTGATGTCGTCGTGGCGCAGTTCGCGGCCGTGCACGCGCACCCACAGCCGCCGCTGGTAGGCCTCGCGGACGCCGTCCACGGCGGCCCGCACGCCCTCCGGCACGGACGACGGCATCCGCAGCGCGCGGTGCACGTACGCCTCCCGGTCCCACCGCAGCCGCAGCCGGGCGGTCGCTCCACCGGCCGGGCCCGAAGGCCCGTCGACCAGCGCGGCCGTGGCCTCCCAGCCCAGCACTAGCACGACCCGGCCGGTCTCCTCGGCGAGCTGCCACGGGCCCGCCGACCGGGAGACCTCCTGCCGGACCAGCGCGGGGACGTCGTCGAGCGAATCGCGGAACGCGCTGGTCACGGCCGCGAACAGCCGTTCGACGATCGACCGGTCGAACGGCTTGGGCAACGACTGCTTCGACGCGCCGAGCCCCACCATCGGACGCGCGGGCAGGTCGAGGTCGGTCAGCCCCCGCTCGCGCGCCACGCCGGGCTGGTCCAGGTCCGCCGCGCCCCGGCTGCCCGCCAGGTCCGCGACGAGCGCGGCGAACCGCGCCCGGTCCGGCTTGGTCGCGCAGGTGGCCAGGAAGTCCGAGGGCCGGACCGGGCCCGGCGCGCGTCGCGGCACGGGCGGGTGCGTCCACGCGAGGTCGAGCAGCCGGGTGAGCTCGGCGTCGTGGCCGGTCACGAAGTCGCGCAGCCCGCCGACCGTGGGCCCGTCCTGCTGGTGCACCTCGGCCAGCACGGCGGCGGCACGGCGGGCGGCGGTGTCCGGGTGCGGCGCGCCGTGGGTGTTGGCCAGCTCGAAGCAGCGCTGGAAGTAGAGGTCCTGCGGGTTGCCGTCGGTGATGCCCGCCCGGCGGCGCTCCTTCTTCAGCACCAGGAACCACGCCGCCGTGGCCGCCAGCACCGGCCCGGCCTCGGTGATCCGGTCGCGCAGCGCGTCCACGTGCTCGATGCCGACCGCGCCCGCCGCGAACCGCGGGTTGAGCACCGGGCGCAGCACCAGCGGGTCGAGGATCAGCTTCACCGTGCGGGCCAGGGGCCGACCCGCCGCGTTGCTCAACGGCGCGACCGCGTCCCCGAGCCCCGACCACGCCTGCGCGATCAGCAGCCCGCGGGGCAGGGCCGCCTCGGCGCGCGTGTGGACGGTGCTCATCGAGACCAGAGTAGTGCCGTTCCTGTGATCGGTAGGCGCGAACCCGAACGCATGCTTTCCCCACACCGACCGAGAGTCCGACGGGGGAGCGACCGACATGTACCAGTCACCGCAGAACTACACGCCGCAGCCGTACGGCCAGGCCGCTCCCTACGAGATGCCGAAGCCCGCTCGCCGCCGTCGCCGCAAGGGCCCGCTCCTGCTGCTGCTCCCGCTGCTGTTCTTCGGCTTCATGTTCTTCGGGTTCTCCTACCTCGTGTCGCCGGAGCCGTCCGTCGAGGTCAAGGCGGGCGTCGGGTTCGCCGCCGTGAACGGCCGCCAGGTCGTGCTGGCGCCGTACGAGCGGCACGGGGCGCGCGGCATGTTCCAGCTGATGGCGAAGGACCTGTTCCAGGTCCGGCTCGCCGCCGCCGACCCGGCGACCGGCGAGGTGCTGTGGGACGTGCAGCTGTCCGACGAGCTGATCTGGGACGCCGACGTGCTCGCGGCCGGTGACCGGTACGCCTACCTCGCCACCGCGTCCGGGCTGATGGTCGTCGACCTGCACGACGGGTCGATCGTCAGCCAGGGCTCGGGCGTCGAAGGCCTCGGCGGCTCGTACGTCGCCTCACCCGCGGCCTACGCCTACGACGCCGCCAACCGGCGGGTGCTGGCGATGAACGCCACCGGCGCGGTGCTCGCCCTGCCGCTGGACGCCACGGCCGCCGTGCCCACCGACCAGGCCACCACCGCCGCGTGGATCGGCACCCTCTCCGGCAGGCCGACCCACAAGTCCGCGACGGCGAACAAGGCGGCGCTCGGCGCCGACGCGACCGTCGAACTCCGGCCGCGACCGGGCGGCGGACCGGGCAGCGTCCTGGTGCGGATCGGGGCCGACGGCACCGAGGCGCAGGTCGGTGACGCCGCGTTCCACGGCGCGACCATCGTGCTCGACGGCGAGTCGGCGGCCGGTGCGGCGTCGGGGCACGTGCTGGTCAAGCACAACCGGTCGGTGAACGACACCGGCGACGAGCTGAGCGCCGTCTCGCTGACGACCGGCGCGGTCACCGGCTCCCTCGCCCTCGACTCGTCACCCGAGCGCGCGGTCACCCGAGCCGACGGCACCACCGTGGTCGCCGCGGGCGGCGTGCTCGCCACCACCGGCGCGGACGGCCGCGTGACCGCGGTCCCGATCGGCGCCACCGACTTCCTCGGCAACCCCTCCTGAGCCTGCTCCACAACGGAAAGAAGGAATCACCATGAAGGCCATCGCCTGGATCGTGCTCGCGGTAGGACTCGTCTGCACCGCCCTGTTCGTCACCACCGGCCTCACCGGCGACGACCAGTTCGCCTGGCTCAACGGCTGGCTCGCGGGCCCGATCATCCTGCTGTTCGTCGCCCCGATGATGTTCTCCCTCGCGGGCAAGCTCGGCGGCGGGTTCGCCGCGCTGACCGGGGGAGTGCCCAAGGCGTTCCTCGGCGCGCCGATCGGCATGGGCACGGTCGTCGGTGTGGCCCGCACCGGCCTGAGCGTCAACGACCAGCCGCAGCTCGACATCCAGCTCGACGTGGACACCCCCGACGGCCGCACGTTCCGCGGCACCGCCCGCCAGATCGTCGACCTGACCGAGATCGGCGCGGTCCAGCCCGGCGCGGTCCTGCCCGTGCGGTACCTGCCGGACGGTCGCGTCGCGCTCGCCACGGACGCCTCGCAGCAGGAACTCCAGTCCGCGCTCGACCACGTGCAACTCGCCAAGGGCCACATCACCCCGAAGCAGCTGCACATCGCCCAGAACGGCCTGGAGTCGCGGGCCGTCGTGCTGGCCATGGCCCCCACCGGCGAGGTCCGGCAGGGCCGCTCGGTCGTCATGCTGACGCTCCGCGTCACCCGGCCCGACCAGACCATGTTCGACGTCACGCAGGAGAAGGCCCTGCCGCCCACCGCGATCCGCCACGTCCAGCCCGGCTCGGTCGTCCGGGTGATGTACCTGCCGCACGACGAGTCCGAGGTCGCGGTGCTGCTCCAACTGGTCCCGTAAGCGTTACCGTGCGGGTGTGCGCTTCCGTTCGCGCAGGGCTCCGGCCGTGGGCGGGTCGCTCCTCGAC
>NZ_JBHYHC010000111.1:0-31665 GCF_042738955.1 Umezawaea sp. NPDC059074 | reverse complement strand
CTGTTCGGGGGTGGGCGGGGCGGGCTCGCGGCGGCGCTGTCCGGCCGCCGCGAGCCACGCCCGACCCGGTTCGCGGGTGCGGTGGCACAGGGCGTGATCGGCGCGTCGATCGGCGTGATGGCCGACCGGACGATGGTGGCCGAGGTGGCGCGGCACTGGCCCGCCGTGCTGGTCGTGGTGACCGCGACCCTCGCCGTCAGCGTCGGGATCGGCCAAGTCCTGCGCCTCCTGCCGACCGTGTCCGGCCGCACGGCGGTGTTCTCGTCGGTCGCCGGGGGAGCGGTCGGGTTCATCACCGGCGCGCGCGAAGCCGGCGCGGACGAACCGGTCGTGATGGTCGTGCAATACCTTCGGGTGCTGCTCGTCCTGGTCTCACTGCCCGCCGTGGTGCTCCTGCTCGGCCCCGGCACCCGCCCGGTCGGCGCGCAGACGGCTACCAGCCCGGCCGCCTCCGCACTGTTCGCGGTCCTCGCCGTCACGGCGGGCCTGATCGCCGCCCGACTGCTGGCCTTCGCCGGAGCCGCGCTGATCTGGCCCATGCTCGCGGCCTTCGGCCTGGCGTCGAGCGGCCTCTTCACCCACCCCGCGATGCCCGCCGCGGCGCTCGGCGGCGCGTTCCTGGTCGTCGGCCTCCGAATCGGCTTCTCCTTGTCGTTGAAGGAACTCCGCACCGTGGCGCGCGTGCTCCCGTTGGCGGGCGTGCAGATCGTGGCGACCGTCGCCGCGTGCGCCCTGATCGGCTACGGCCTCAGCCGCGCCACGTCCATCAGCCCCTACGACGCCTACCTCGCGTCCACGCCCGGAGGCCTGTCGGCGGTGCTGGGCCTCTCGCTCGCGACCGAGTCGGACACCCCGCTGGTCATGGCGTTCCAGGTGACCCGGCTGATGCTCTCCCTGGTGCTGCTGCCGGTGTTCGCCGCACTCGGCCGCCGCGCCGACTGACCTCCGAGCTGCACCCGTTCCCCCGACCGGCGATACTCCACCCAGCCGATTCGACGACGTCTGGGGGAGCGATGCCACCCGGTGCGGTCGAGTCGGGGTTCCGCCTCGCCGTCGGGCGCTTCGCCGGACCGGTGCGCGGCATCGGGCTCGCGGTGGTCAGCGTGTTCGGCGTGCTCGCCGTCCCGGACGTCACCGAGGGGC
The DNA here is from genome assembly GCF_042738955.1 of Umezawaea sp. NPDC059074. Taxonomy (NCBI): domain Bacteria; kingdom Bacillati; phylum Actinomycetota; class Actinomycetes; order Pseudonocardiales; family Pseudonocardiaceae; genus Umezawaea; species Umezawaea sp. NPDC059074. Next base: position 30,522 of record NZ_JBHYHC010000111.1, on the reverse strand, counting down.
TCGGGTTGATCGGGGTCGTGCTGGTGGCGGGCGTGGCGGACTGCGCTCCCCGCACCCGCGGCACGGTCGTGGCGCTCGGCTTCGCCGTCGTGCGGGCCGGGGCGGTGTGCGCGGCGACCGGGCCGACCCTGTGGGCGCTCAACGTCCTGACCATCACCGCGATCACCCTCCAGTGGGAGTGGCCGCTCAAGGTCACCGTGCCCGTGACCGCCGGGCTGGTGGCCGTGTTCATCGCCGCGGGTGGACCGCCGATCACGATCCTGCGGGTGCTCGTCGAGTGCGCGCTGGCCCGGCTCGCGTTCCTGCTGCTGGTCCGCTCGGCCCGCCGGGTCGACGTGCTGCGCGCCCGGCAGGCCGCGCTGGAACGCGCCGAACTGCTGGCGGCCGAGCGTCGCCGCCGGGAACGCGAATACCTGGCGCTGCTGCACGACACGGCCTCGGCGACGTTCCTGCTGGTCGGCGGCGGCACGGTGGACGGCGTCTCCGACTTCGCCCGCCGCGACCTGGACGTGCTGACCGGCGCCTCCGGCGGGCAGGGCCTGGACGACCGGCTGGTCGACGTCGAGTCGTCGCTGCGCGCCGTCGTGGAGGAGAGCCCGCTGGCCGTCGACACCCGGTGGGAGCACGTGCCGCTGCTGCCCGTGCCGGTCACGCTCGCGCTGGTGCGGGCCGTGCGCGAGGCGATGGCGAACGTCGAGCGGCACGCGGGCGTCCGCGAGGCCGGGCTGAGCGTGGCGCCCGAGAGCACTGGGCTGGTGGTCACCGTGACCGACACCGGCCACGGCTTCGACCCCGCCGCCGTGCCCGAGCACCGCCGGGGCATCCGCGGCTCGCTGGTCGAGCGGATGGCCGCGGTCGGCGGCCGCGCCACCGTGGACTCCCGGCCCGGCGAGGGCACCACCGTGCGGCTGGCGTGGCCGCGTGGCTGACCTGCCGCCGGACGTCCGGCTCTTCGCGAACACGCGCATCGTGCTGGTGGGCGTGACCGCCGTCGTGCAAGTCGGGATCTGCGCGTCGCCGCTGCTGCTGCACCAGGCCGACTACCGGCCCGCGTGGGCGGAGAACGCGGCGTTCGGGGTGTTGGCGCTGGTCACGGCGGTGTGCGCGGCCTGGCTGGTGCGGCGAGAACCGCTGCCCGCTGTGGTCGCGGGCGGCGGGGCGGTCGTGGTGCTGGCCGCGTCGGCCGTGGCCACCGCCGCACTGCCCGCCGACAGGTACTTCCTGGACGTGCACTGGTCGTTCGGCCTGGTCGGGTGGCACCTGCTGGTGCTGCTGGTCGACCGGATCGGGCCTCTGGTCGTCGCGCTCGGCCTGCACATCGCCACCAGCGTCACCCAGTTCGTGCTGGTCGGCGACCATGACCGGGTGGAGGTCGGCGACGCGGGCGTCGTGGTGCTCAGCGTGCTCGGGTTCCAGTCGGCGATCGTGGTGATCACGCTGGTGCTGAGGCGGCAGACCCGGCTCGCGGTGCGGGTCGCGGCCGACCGCGACCGGACCGCGACCCGCGCGGCGCTGGCCGAGCAGTGGGAACGCGACCGGCGGCTGACGTTCGCGGGCCAGCTCGGCGCGACGCTGCCGCTGCTGGTGGGGCTGGCCGACCGGACCCTCGACCCGCGCGACGAGGAGACCCGCCGCCGCTGCGCGCTCGCGGGCACCCAGCTGCGCAGGCTGTTCGCCGAGAACGACGACGTGCCCGACCCGCTCGTGCACGAGGTCCGCGCCTGCGTGGACGCGGCGGAACGGCGGGGGATCGAGGTGTCGCTCGCGGTCAGCGGCACGGCCGTGCCGGTCCCGACGGTCGTGCGCCGCGAGCTGACCGGTCCGCTCGTGGTGGCGCTGTCGCAGACGCTCACCCGAGCGCGGGTCAGCGTGCTGCGCACCGAGAACGAGGTGCGCGTGGCCGTGCTGGCGGACACCGCGTCCGCCGAGGGGATCGCGCGGGCGTCGCCGCTCGTCCGAGTGGAGTGCGGCACGTACGGAACGCGGACGAGGACGGAGGCGAGATGGAGTCACCCCTGACAGCGGTGGTCGTGGACGACCACCCGGCCGTGCGGGCGGGCGTCGCCCACTGGCTCGGCTCGGGCACCCCGCCGATCACGGTCGTCGCGGGCGGCGAGGACGTGCGGGTGGCGTGGCTCGGCGAGGGCGCGGACGCCGACGTCGTGATCCTCGACCTGCACCTCGGCGGCCCGACCCCCGCGCTGGGCGACCTGCGCCGACTCGTGGAGGCGGGCCGCCGCGTGGTCGTGTACTCGATGCGCGCCGACGACGAGACCGCGTTGACCTGCCTGGAACTCGGCGCGCTCTGCTACCTGACCAAGGCCGAGGGCGCCGACCACCTGGTCGAGGCCACCCGCGCGGCGGGCCGCGGCGACCCGTACACGCCGCCGTCGCTGGCGGGCGCGTTGGCGGGTGACCGCTCCGACCACCGACCCGCGCTGTCCGCGCGCGAGACCGAGGTCCTGGTCGAGTGGTTCCAGTCGGAGTCCAAGGACTTCGTCGCACAGCGCCTCGGTATCACCGCGAGCACCGTCAACTCCCACCTGGAGCGCATCCGGATCAAGTACGCCCAGATCGGCCGCGAGGCCCCCACCAAGGCGGCTTTGGTGGCTCGCGCGATCCAGGACGGCCTGATCGGCGTGGACGACCTGTGACCCAACCGTCATGGGCGTGTGGTGCGAACGACCCACAGAGCCCAGCGGTGATCACGGATACCGTCCGAGCAGACCCCTGGAACCGCGTTCGCGGGGTCGACTCGCACCTCCTCGCCGGCCGCCGTCCGGCGAGGGCCGATCAAGGAGATCCAGTGACGCACGCCCGTGGCCCCCTGCTAGCCGCCGCCATCGGCGTGACCGCAGTACTGCTGTCGTCCTGCGCCACCGAAACCGCGGGCACAGCGTCCCCATCGGACTCCACCCCACCGGTCACCGCCGCCACCAGCGCCGTCAGCCCGACCACCGCCTCCAGCGCGGCCTCTCTCCCGAAGGCCCCAGCAGGCGACGTCACCAAACCGGGCTCCACGCTGAAGGTGGGCGACCGCGCAGTGGTCCCGTTCAAGTACGGCACCGACAAGAACGGCACGATCGCCCTGACGGTCACCGCGATCGAAAAGGGCGACAACGCAGACCTGGCCAAGTTCGGCGACAAGGCCAAGGGCCTACTCCCGTACTACATCCGCGTATCCGTCGAGAACGTAGACGGCAGCGACCTGGCCTACAGCTCAGTCAGCCTCCGAGCCCTCGGCGCAGACGGCAAGTCCACCGGCGTGATCATCAGCGGCGACATCGACAAGTGCCAGTCCACAACCGCCAAAAAAGACTTCACCACAGCAGGCGCGAAGTACGACACCTGCGTCCTCCAAGCCACCCGCGAGGGCTCGGAGATCACCGCGGCAACCTTCGACAAGGGCGACGACTACATCAAGTCACCCATCACCTGGAAGAGCTAACTCCCCTGGGGGTGTGAAGCGGGGCGCGGCATGCGGACACCGCGCCCCGCTTCGTCTTTCCGCTACCTCACGAGGGCGCAGCCGGTCCCACCTTGCAGATAGGGCAGCAGCACGGTCGGCGCCTGCAACACCGGTCCAGGTTTAGCCGGATCTCCTAGAGCCACGACAGGTCCGGGCGGAAGCTGCGTTGTCGACCTTCAACGGCCCCGCAGTTCGTCAGCAGGGAAAGTCGTGCTTGGGAACTTGGTCTGCGGTTCCGCTTGCCTGTCAGCTCGTTCGATACTGGGCCCATCGTCGAGCGGCCTCTGTGGCCGCGGTATGAGCGAACCGGCGCTCCCACAGACGAACTGCGGAGGCGGCGAACGCGGTGATCGCTTCGGGTGGTGCCGCTGTGAAGGCTTCGAACTGCTGCGCCCACTTCTCCGCTGATTGCGGGTCGTGGCCTTCTGCTATGAGCCGGATGACCAGATAGGCGGGATCGAACCACGCCGCACCTGTCTGCCACCACGCCCAGTCGACCACCTTTGCGCGATCGGACACGACGAAGTTGGTGGGGTTGAGGTCGGAGTGGATGAGCACGGAACCCTCCATGAAAGAGGGCGCGAGGTCAGCCAGCTCGGTCAGGAGCGAGGCGTGCTCAACTGTCCACGGGTCCGTGCTGGGGGCCGTGGGGAACTCGCGTTCCCGCTTCAGCGCGCGGGACCACTGATCGGATATCCGCCGCGGTTCGCCGGTCGCCGTCCGAGGAACGGTAGCGACGCCGATTCGGGTCACCGCGTCCGCCACCAGCGGCAGGTCCGATGAGTCGGGCGTGAGGTCGGCGTGCCGCCCGAGCAAGTGCTCGAATCCGAGCAGCAGCCAGCCCCCTACCTCGAAGTGCCACCGCAGGCGGGGTGCGAGGTCAGCCGGAAGGTACGGGCTTACCGCGATCTCGTTGCGGTGCATGTAGGAGATCGGCGACTCCGTCGAGATTCCCTTGCAGAACACCGGCCCGCTGTCGGTCCACAGCGTCTCCGAAAGCTCGGAGTTCCGGCCACCCGGAGTCGAGACGGCCTTCACCACCGTCCCGATGGTGCGCTCCACCTCCTGCCTGGCGGCTCCGGGCAGGTCGTCCCATGCACGACGAACCGTCATCTATCCCCTCATCCCCAACCGAAGTACGCCGTCGCCCTGACCGCAGTTGGTGCACCCCTGGTGGCACTGGGTGCACTGACCCGGCACCACCGACCACAACTCGGCGTCGACCACGAACCCGGACGCCCTCATCGCCTCCACCGTAGGGCTCAACACCCTCGCCGTCTCGGCCGACCCGCCACCCGGAGAGGTGAACTCGTCGGGCACGTGGTGGATGAAGTACCCCGCCACGCGCTGACAGAACTCGGCGTAGTCGACGGTGTTCAAGATGAACTGGTGCCACCCCAGATCGACCTTCCTGCTCGGCCGGAAGTGCTTGCCGGGGTTGTCGACGCACGTCTTGAGGAACGCCACGGCTTGGTCCACGATCCGTACGGCCTCGTCCCCGGTCATGCCGCTGTGCTCGTTGATCAACTGCCCCGCCAAGCGGGTGCGCAGGGCAGCCGGGATCAGCGTCTCGACGGCCGTGCTCGTGAGTGCGGAGGTCATGTGGTTGCTCCGTTCTGGGATGTCGCGGAGGGATCAAGCAGACGAGCGGATCGAAGGCTTGGAAGTGGTGGTGTCGGGAGACTGGTTCTCGTCCCGACACCACCACCGTCTGGGGCCTGTGGTGCTGCTCACCAGCCTGGCGTGCTGACCGCGGATCGGGAATGAACCGCTGTCGCACTTGCGTGGTACTTGCGTCGCACTCCGCTCACCACCCGTGATTGCATGAACACCGAGGGAGGACCGGATGTGGGCGTTGGGGCAGTGGACGGGGCACGAAGCCCTGCTCCTGCGGCGTGCGCTGCGGATGAGCGTGCGCGACTTCGCCGACTACCTCGGCGTGTCCGCCCGAACGGTCTCCAAGTGGGCAGCCCTGACCGACTCCACCTCACCGCTACCACGGACCCAGGCCATCCTCGACACCGCACTCACCCGCGCCGAGCCCGACGCGCGTCAACGGTTCCAGCGCCTGGTCGACGAGCACAGCCTCACGACCGGGATCGCCATCCACGACCCGGCCGACGAATGGGACCGCGACACCTGGTCCGACGACCTGACCCGTGCGGCGACCTGTGTCGCCCAGCAGAAGTTCGAGTTCGCCGCCCGCCTGACCCAGCGCTGGCTGCTCCGCTACAGCCCACCCGACCTCGACCGACACGGGCTGCAGCTGTACGCCCGCACGCTCGTCGTGCTCGGCGACATCCACCGCGACCAGGGAAGGCTCCGCGGGGCGCACTCCGCCGACAGCAGCTACCGCGACGCGCACCGCCTGTTCCGCACCCTGGGCAGCCCACGCCGCATGGCCCAGGTCGAACTCGGACAGGTGGTGATCGAGGAGATGTCCGGACAGCTGGAGTCCGCTGCCCGCCACTACGACATCCTGGCCTCCGACCACCGGCTCGGAGATCGTGATCGCACCCGCGCACGACTGTGGGTGGGCACCTCGTTGAGCAAGAAGAATGATGGCGACACCCACGCCATCACCGCCATGACCACCGCGTTACGCGCGTTCGACGACCTCGACGAACCCGAGGACTGGGCAGTGGCCCAGCAGAAACTCGCCCTCGCTCACCGCGGCCTCGGCGAGCTCGACGCCGCCCTGCGCCACATCGACACCGCCCGTAACGCGACCATCGTCGACACCCCGATGCAACTGGTCCGGCTGGACACCGCCCACGCCCACATCCTGCTGTCCGACCCGCACACCGCCGACCAAGGCCTGAGGATGCTCTCCCACGCCGCGCAGAGAGCCGGTCGCTACGGTCTGTCACACCAACTCGCCAGCATCACCACGATCCAGGGCGCCTTTCAACGCAACGCCCGATGAGCACAGGAGCAACCCGCCAGTGACGACCGCGAACACCGCGATCACCGACCAGAACCGCGCCGACGCCCACCTGATCTGGAACTACCACCAGATGGGCCACGAGCTCACCCCGTGCGAGGTCGCCATCGGCTTGGGCAGCCACGACCTCGGCGTCGCCGAGCACACGGCCACGCTCTACCACGACGGCCTGTTCCCGCTGCTGGTGTTCACCGGCGCCACCAGCCCCACCAGCGCCGCCCGCTTCCCCCGCGGCGAGGCCGTGCACTACCGGGAACGCGCCCTCGAGCTGGGCGTGCCCGACGACGCCATCCTGGTCGAGCCGGACGCGGCCAACACCGGCGACAACATCCGCCTGTCCCGGCTGCTGCTGGACAAGCACGGCATCACACCCACCACGGTGCTGCTGGTGAGCAAGCCGTACATGCAGCGGCGCGCGTTCGCCACGTGCGGCGCGGTGTGGCCCGAGGTCGACGTCGTGTGCGCGTCCGAGGAACTGTCGCTGGCCGACTACGTGCGCAGCATCGGCGACGAGAAGCTCGTCATCGACATGCTCGTCGGCGACCTGCAGCGCGTCGTGGAATACCCGAAGCTCGGCTTCGCCACCGAGCAACACGTCCCCGCCGGGGCGACCGAGGCCTACGACCGGCTGCTGCGCGACGGCTTCGACAGCCGCCTGCTGCGATAGCCGCGCATGGCCGCGAACGGCACGGTCTGCGCGATCCACCAACCCAACTTCTTCCCCAGGCTCGGCACCATCGCCAAGATCTACGCCGCTGACATCTGGGTCGTCCTGGACGACGTCCAGTTCGCCGCCCGCGACTACCAGCACCGCACCCGAGTGGCCATGCCAGAGCCATGGGGTTGCCCGCGGTGGCTGACGTTGCCGGTTCACCGGCCATCGGGCCGCCCGACCCTCATTCGCGAGGTCCTGCTGTGCGAGGGCGACCGCAGCGCTTTGCGAGTGGAGCGGCTGCTCCGGCAGCACTACCGACGCGGTGCGCACTGGTCGGTGGTCGACCAAGTCCTCGGTGAGGTCGTGCCGCTGATCCACGACGGAGCTCGGCTGGCCGACATCGCCGAGACCACCACCCGCGCCGTCCTGGACCTCGTCGGATGGCGAGGTGTCATCGTGCGCAGCAGCGCATTCGATGCGAGCACGGAGCGCTCGGCGCGATTGGCAGACCTCACCCGTGCTGTGCAGGCCACGACCTACCTCTGCGGACCATCCGGTGCCGGATACCTCAATCGGGAGGTGTTCGCCTCACGTGGTCTGGATGTGCGGTACTTCAAGAGGGTGGTGTCGAGTACGGCTGATGTAGCGCGCAACCTCGGCATCGTGCACTGGCTCGCGGGTGCCGGTCCAAAAGTGGTTGGCGACATGATCGCTGCAGCGAAGGACCTTGCTTTGCGTGGTTGAGGTCGTGCGATGGCGAGGTCGTTGCTACCGGTTCATTGCCATCGACAACCGCGCCGCGTAGACCGTCGAGAAACTCACAGGTCGAAGCAGCCAGCCTTGATCGCACTGACGAACTCGGTGAACTTGACGACATCGACACCGATCGCTTGACCCACGGGGTTCTTGGAATCCCTCACCCAGACGTCGGGCCCGGCAAAAGCGACTTCAGCGCACGCTCCGTTCTGCCCGTTCGAGTAGCTGCTCTTCTTCCAACTCGCCTGGTGCGGGTCGGCTCCCATCCCACACTCCTTCGCTCGCCTTCATCGTGCCGCGATACCTGCCCCGCTACGGCAAGGCACCGGGCTGGACCCGCGCCATGCGACCCCTGGTACTGGTGTTCACCGCGATCGCCTCGGCCGCACTCCCCGCGACCCTGTCGGCGCGCCGCTGCGGCGAGCACCGCGCCACCGCCCTTCTCGTGTACACCACCGCCGCGAACATCATCGAACGGCCCGACGGCGTGAAGATCGCCTAGTTCTTCATCATCGTCACCTCGGTCATCTCCCGCGCGACCCGCTTCACCGAACTGCGCGTCGCCAGCGTCGACATGGACGAACTGGCCGAACGGTTCCTCCACGACCACGCCGACCACAAGCTGCGGATCATCGCCAACGAACCCGACGACCGCGACGAGACCGAGTACCGCGAGAAGGAACAGGAGGAACGAGCCGACCACCACATCCCCGCCGACGACCCCGTCCTGTTCCTGGAAGTCACCGTTCACGACTCCTCGGACTTCGAGGACGTGCTCCGGGTCAGCGGTGAGGAACGGTTCGGCTACCGCGTCCTGCGCGTGGAGGCCCCCGCCATCCCCAACGCCATCGCCGCACTGCTGCTGCACATCCGCGACACCACCGACAGGCTGCCGCACGTCTACTTCGACTGGATGGAAGCCAATCCCGTGACGCAGATGCTCGGCTACCTGCTCACCGGCGAAGGCGACGTGCCGCCGTTGACCCGAAAAGTGCTGCGCCAGGCGGAACCGGATCCGGCCCGCAGGCCGGTCGTCCACGTCGGCTAGACGTCACTCGGAGGTGAGTTCGTCGAGCTGCTCGGCGGCGGTGAGGTTGCCCTGGTCGGCCAAGCGCCGCAACTCGTCCAGGTCTTCGCGTTCGGTCGCGAGCTCGATCAGCTGATCCGCCGCGGTGGAGTTGCCCTGGTCGGCGAGCCGCCGCAGCTCGGCCATGTCACCGAGCTCGCCCGCGAGCTGGATGAGCTCGTCGACGGCGTCCTCGTCGCCGTTGTCGGCGAGTTCCCGCAACGCGGACATGTCGTAGTCGGACATGAGGACACCTTTCCCAGTAGGACAGTCTGCGAGTGGGGAAGTCCAGAGTACGAGGTGGACACGTGATCAGTTGACGCAGCTGATGCCGCCTGCCGTGATGGGTTGCTCCGCCGGAGTCACCGGCTGCCTCTTGCCGTCCAAGGCGATGTTCGGGCTGTTGGCGAAACGGCTGGTTTGCGGGCCGGTGTAGTCCTGTCCGAGGAAGACCCTCACCGTCCCCTCGGGGACGACCAGATCGGACCGCACGGGCAGGCCACCCAACGACTTCGCCACGGATGCGGCGCCCGCTTCGGCCCCGGTGCCGTAGAGCACAACCGAGGTCGCCAGGGTTTTCTCGGCGTTGCCCGTCGTCCCCTCGCCATAGCCCTGGGCGGTCAACGTGCCCAGTACCGAGGTCGCCAGTCCGGGGATGCCGGAGCCGTTGCGCACGTCGACCCTCACGTGCGCCTGCTCCGGTTTGGCCGCCCCGGCAGGTGATGTCGGTGCGGACGTGGTGGGGCTTCCGCTCGGCGGCGGGTCGGCGGTCAGCGACTGCACGAAAGCGCGCACCTGGGCGTCGTCGACCTCGACGGCGGACCCGTCCTCGGGGGTCCGCAGGTCGAGGCTGCCGGTCGGGATCGTGGTGAACTCGATGTTGCCGCCGCTCAGACCGTGCATCTGGCCGGCGAAGCCGAGGATGTCCCAGTCCTTGTCCAGGATGACCGCTTTGGTGACCGCCTGGATCAGGTCGTGGAGCTTCGTCTGGTCGGTGAGCACGCCGGTGGACAGGATCTTGGTGGCGAGCCCCGCCAGGAACACCTGCTGACGCACGATGCGGTCCAGGTCGCCGCGCGGCAGGTCGTAGCGCTGCCGGACGAACGCCAGCGCGTCCTTGCCCTCGATCGTGTGCTCGCCCGCGGTGAACCGGGCGCCGGACTTCGGCTCGTCGACGGCGTTGGTCAGGCAGACGTCCACACCGCCGATGGCCTTGGTGATCTCGTAGAACCCGGCCAGGTTGACCTCGGCGTAGTGGTCGACGGTCACGCCGGTCAGGTTCTCGATCGTGGCGATGAGGTTGCGCGCCCCGGCCTGCCGCGACTGGGTCTCGACGACGGCCTTGTCGGTCTCGCCCTTGGCGGTGAGTTCGGCGGCGGCGTCGTTCTTGGCCGCGCCGTAGGCGGAGTTGAGCTTGTGCTTGCCGTAGCCGCCCGCGATGTCGACGTAGGAGTCGCGGGGGAAGGAGATCGCGACGGCCCTGCTGCCGTTGTTGGGGATGTGCAACAGGATCATGGTGTCGGTGTTGAAACCGCCGTCGTCGCTGCCGCCTGCCTGAAGCTCGTCGAGGACCTGCTGGGGCAGCGGATTGCCCTTGGAATCGGTGCGGCTGTCCATGCCCACCAGCAGGATGTCCACGGCGCCGTCGAGCGGCTTGTCACCACCGCCGTGTTCACTGATCACATCAGTGGTGGTGAGGTTCTGCTGGAACGAGGTGAGGTTGGTGTAGCCGTAACCGCACGCCACGAGCACCGCTACCGACAGCAGGCTCACGACCGCACGACCGGCCGCACGTGCTCCGCTCGCCGCCGCGGACGAACGGGACCGTGCTGTCGAGCGAGGACCGAGCGGTTTCGGATCGGTGCGCACGGTGGCGGCGTTCGCGATGTCGGCTTGCCGAGCGGAAGGCGGTATGCGGTTTGCCCGGCCGGGACGACCGTGGTCGCGGGGGCCGTGTTCCATGATCGTGCCCCGTCCTCGTGAGTTACCGGCAGGTAGCGCGGTGGTGGTCCACTAGTCGAGACGCGTCACGCGCCAACGCGGTTGCTCGAAGTGATGTCGGCGACTGCTCGCACCTCCGAGCGGGATACGCGAGAGCTGCACGGCGCTCGTTTAGCGTCCGTTCCCAGGTGACTGTGCCGGACGTGAGCACCCGCATCGCGGGGGACTACTGGATCATGTCGATCCCGACCGTGATCCTTCTCCAAGGCGGCAAACCGGTGAAGCAGTTCATTGGCGCGAAGACGAAGGCCACGCTGCTGAACGACCTGTCCGAGGTGCTGGCCTGACCGCAGGCTCCAGGTGTGACCGCGGTCTTCAACGGCCCAGATCGACCACCGTCGCCGACTCCACGCCCGAGACGTACCGTTCGCCCTGGACGTCGCCAGGGACTTGTCTGGACGGCGGTGGCGACCCCGGCTTCGGGGGAGAACGGGCCGGAGATCCTGTGGCGCTGTCCCGCCGTGCGGGCAGGCGCGGACGACCCGACCCGACAGCTGGTGGTGCGTCCCGTCAAGGAGCCACACAGAGCCGGATTCCTCCTCGGTGATGCCGTTCTGGCCCTAAACGGGTTGTTGGGGCGACGCTTGAAGAAGCTCGACCCGAGCTTGGTCTCCGATGCCACGCCTGGTGTGCTCGGCCCGAGGTGGACGGTGACCGATCCGCGCGGTGTGCTCGATCGTGGCCTGGCGCCCTGGTTCGAGACGTGGCCGATCGCGTGGTGGGGACCCGGCGATGAACGTCCTGCTCGGCTGGAGTCGGTCCGGCTCTGGGGGCCGCGGGCAGGCTTCGCCGAGCGGGGTTCTGAGCACCTCTGCCGTGTTGCCTGCCCCGGAATCCTTTGCGCCCGGCTGATGAGCCACTGATCCGATCACGGGCGTAACTGCGAACAACCAGTCATGGACACCTCGCCGTAGGCCACCCCGGACCGGTGGGCGGCGTACCTGGACGCTCCCGTCGATTCCCCGCGCCTCGCGGACCTGGACGACCACGTGGTGTTCGGGCTGAGCCGGAGATGGTGATCCGCCACGGCCAGGGCCAGGTGGCGGTGGCCGTCGCGGGACAGGAGCCGGACCTGTCGTGGACGGTGGCCGCGGCGGTGCGGACGTACTGGCGGCACATCGGGCGCCTGCCCGGACTTCCCGACGCCGGCTACCTGAGAGGACGGGGTTGAGGAAGGTCGCACGGTGGGAGGACGTCGCTCGGCGGCGCCGGGCGTTGTGGTCGTCACCGAGCGGCCTGCGAGCCGACGAGGTGACCTCGGCGCTGGCCGAGGCCCTGGGCGCATCTGTTCCTCGCGATCGGAATCCCACCGCGTGGGCGTGCGACCTGCTTCTCGAGCAAGCGGTGCCAGTGCTCGTCCTGCGGGACTACGCGCCGTCGCCGCGTCCTCGGGGTCGGCCGTGGACCTGCCCACCGTGGTGTCACACCTCGTCGACCGAACCCGCACCCTGCTGGTTCTCGTCGAACCCGACCCCAGATCGAGTCCTGTTCCACGGCGGGGAAGGGTCGTGAACTGGCCTCCCGCACGGCGCTGACCACGCTGTCGCCGCCCACTCTCGCGAAGGTCCTGCCCTTTCCCGCTCGGCGAACCTGACCGATCCACGGGACCAGCCCGCAGTCCTGGGCCGAGTCAACCCTGGCCAAATGCCTGGGAGTGCACGGCTGCTTCTGTGCATGGCTACGAAATTGTGGAGATTGCCGCGTTCTCGCACCTTGTAGTGATGCGGTGGAATTTCGCTGCCATGTAGAATTTGGACTTTTCTAGACTTGGCCTATCGCTCGGCTGGTCGCCTCTGGAACGGAGGTCTTGGCAGCTCAACGGCCACATTCTCTGGTGGGCTCGACTCGGCGTGCTGAAACTGCATGAAGAGTCATCGGCCAGGTGGTAGTCTTGCCGCCCTCTGTTTTTCGAATTAGTAATTCCGAGGGCGGATATGACGATAAAGGGCCAGTCTGGCAAGTGTGAGACCGACTTTTGGGAAGGTATAGCTTTGGTTTTTGTCGGCTGAGCGGGGCCAACTTTAATCGGAGTTCTCATTGTCGCGGGATTAATCGCTTGGCGCTTCTGGTCGAATTCTTGATGGCTGAATAGGTTTCTTGTCGAACTGGTACTCCAGATGCTCGTACTCGCCAGCGGCTCGCTGCGGCGCACGGTCGACTTCACCGAGCACACCCTCCGACTGGGCTCGTGGGTCTGGATGCGGCCCGGCCAAATGCGGCAGTGGAGCCCATGAAGAGTCGCTCGCTTCGGTCGACCAGTTGGGCTGTGCGTTCCGCGGGATCGGGCGCCTGTCCTTCGCGGCCCACGCCTTGGTGCTGCGCCACCTGCTCTCGGTCCTGGTGCTGTCTGTTGGACTTCATCGAAGTGACGCTTACTCGGGTTCGACCTCGTCGCAACTCATTCACCTGGCTCACCGCACCTGATTCGGATGAAACAGAAAGCGTTTCCACGGCGACACTTCAAGATGACGATGCCGAAGCGCGATGGAGGCTGACATGGATTTGCACTGGGGTACGTTCAGCTTGCCCAACCTTGAGATGGCACGGAACCTGGCGTCGCTCGGGCTGCGGGTGGCCGGTCTCGAGGTGTGGGTGGCCGAGGCCGATGAGTACTTCGTGACCGGTGGAAGCAACACCGTGGTCGTCCACTTCACCTTCACGCAGGACCCCGATGACGTGCGCGTGGCGATCGTCGTCACCACGACGGACGGCACGGCCGAGGCCGTCCGGAATGTGGTGCGGGAGCTGGCACAGGGCCACGCCGTGCCGGGCTACGCTCCGCCACCGATCCCCCATCTCTGACCAGCTATCGGTAACGGCGATAGCGCAGGACGGGTATTGCCTGGGCGTAGAACATGTAGGCGCGATCCGGTTGCGTGCGCACCGTGGCGAGCCCGAAGTCGACGAGGAACGGGGCGACCGTGAACGGCGGCACCGACGTGCCCGCCAACTCGTTGACCGCGTCGTACCAGCGCCCGTTCGCCCAGGTGCGCCGCTGGAGGAACCCGCCCGCTGTCGGGGTGTAGTGCACGTTGATCCTCTGGGGCGAGAGCGCGATGGCGCTGGGATCGCCGCCCACGCTGCCACCCAAGACTTCCTCGTCCTGCCAGGTCAGGCCGTCGTCCAGCGACGTCCGGTGAGCGAGCCCGTTCGCGGCAGTGCGGTAGTAGACGTCGAGGTGTGCGGGGTTCAGCGACACGGCACTGGGTTTGCCCGCGATGGAGGCCGGGATCTTCTGCTCGCCCTGCCACTGCCCGTCGGCGTACCAACGCCTGCCCAGCAGGCCGTCCGGGGTGCGGTAGAAAACGTCCGTCCGTCCAGCACGGACGCTGAGCGCCGCGGGAGCGGACGCCATCGTGCCCCCGAGCTTGTCCGGCGACCCCCAGGCCGTGTCGTTCGAGTCCTCCGGCAGCCCGGACTCCGGCCCCCATCGCAGGTGCCAGAGGTCGCCGCCGTTGCGGTAGAACACGTCCAGACCACCTGGTCGGTCCGAGCACGCGGCAACGCCCTGCGCCGCGTTGGGTACGCGAATGCTCATCGGCGCACTCCAGTTCTCCGGTTTGCCGACGGCGTGCCTGATCTGAGCCGGGTCGGGGTTCGGGCCGTGTCCCACAGCGACACCGCCACCGGGGGCCAGGAAATTCACCCAGAAGACGTCGACGCGGTCGGGTGCCCACGACACGGCGGAGACTTGAGGCAGGCCGATGCCGGCGTGCGGAATCTCCAGCGCCGGCTCACCCCACCCCGGTATGCGTGGAATGCCAGGTGGTGCTGGCACGCGAATGTCGATGCTGACAGAGGTGGAGTCACCGTCGCGGTTGTAGGTGACGAACGTGTACCGGTAAACCTGGGCGAGGTCGGTGACCTGGTCCCAGTACATCGCGGAGAACCTGTCAGGTGGCCCTGGGCGAGGGTCGGGCGGATCGGTGTAGCGCAGCAGTCGGCCGCCGGGGCCTTCACGGTAGATGCGCAGCTTCACGGTGTTGTGGTCGTTGATCTCACCCCACGACAGGAACACCGTGAACAAGCCGTTCATGCTGGCTTGCGGATTGATCACGGGTGCCGGTCTGGTCGAGGGCGCGGGTGGCGTGACCGGGGATGGCGGAGTGCGGACGGTGACTTCCGAGCAGACTCCTTCATCGGAGCCGTAGTACGCGCAGACGCGGTAGGTGTAGTTCGTGTTGGGCTGGCAGGACTGATCGGTGATGCTGTCTCGGGAGATCCATCCGGCGAGCCACGTGCCGGGGGGTGGTGGCGGATCCCGGAAGACCTTGACGTCAGTGGCGTCGTCGGGCAGTACCCACTGAATGATCACCCATCGCGGAGCGGCGGTGTAGATCTGCGGCTGACCACCCATCGGTTCTCCCCTTCACCGGAAGCCGTGTTCACCGATCGAGCGACCCACCGCCGGGTGGCGCGATGAAAACTGACTTCTCAGCAGCCAGGTCGTGGATCCAAGGGCGCCTGTTACACCTGGGAAGCCGGTCGTGGTTGGCCGGTGTACCGAGGATGAGACGCTCGACGAGCGGGAGTTGCTTGCCCGTACGTGGGAGTTGTCGCTGGACCTCATGGACGACCGCGGCCTTCTCCTGGTTCGCCGGGTGATGCGCTGGTCGAGACCGTCGACTTCCACTGCCGCGGCGCGTCCTCGATTCCTGTGGCATGCCTGCGAATCCACCCGGTGATCCGCGACGCCACCCGCCATCAGCACGACGTTCGCGATGCGCGCCACACCTACATGAAGCTGTGCATCGCGATCCTCGACGCCGTCACCTCGCATCGTGAGGTCGACAAGGGGCCGATGGCGCAGTTGGCCGCTCTCGTGCCGCACTGCGAGCACACCGTCGCCTGGGTGCAGAACAGCCTCGGCGAACTCCCGGAGCCGGACAACTGGGAGCTGTTCGCGACGAAGTTGTCGTTGGTGGTGGCCCAGTTCGCCGAGCAAGCAGGTTCGCACCAGCAGGCGGGCGTCGTCTACCGGCGGGTACTCGCAAAACGAACCCGCATCCTCGGATCGGACCATCCCGAAACGCTCACCATTCGCCGTTCGCTCGTGTGGATGCGGTGGAACCACGAGGGAAACCGCGATTCGATCGACGAGTTCGAGGACTTCGCGACAGCGTGCGCGCGGTCGCTGGGACCGGCGGACCCGATGACGTTGGCGGCACTTCACGATTTCGCCTGGGTCCGTGCGCAGTTCGGCGCCGATGAGACGATCCTGGACGACTATCGCGAGATCGTCCGCATGAGGCAACTGCTGGTGGGTCGGCCCGATCTCGAATCGATCATGGCGCAGTTGAGCGTGGTCTCGGCGGTGTGGGCGCGTAGTCGGGCCGAGTGCGAAAAAGAGCTGCTCACGCTGCTGGACATGGTGGAGTCCGCCGAAAAGGCACGCGAGGATGCCGTTGAGGAGCAGGACTGCCCGACCGTGGAGCGGGTGAACGACGAGCTGGACCTGGGGCAGTTGTGGGTGACGACCATGGGGTGGCTCGACACCGTTCGTGCTCGGCCGGCCTAGCGCCAGTTGACTTCGTCCTGCGTTGACGAGCGGCTGGGCATCACCCATCATGGAGCAATCCAGCGAAATTGCTCGCAAGGAGGTCTCATGCGTGCCATGTTCCTCGGCAAGGACCCGGAGTCCCAAGAAGGTCAGTCGCCGACGCTGTTCGCCACCGACCGCACCGACCGTGCCACCTACATCGCCCAGGGATGGAAGGTGACTGATCCTCAGGTTCTCGCGGATGTGGGCCCTGTGCCCGACCACGAGACCTTGATCGAGATTCCGGAAGAGGTGCTGAGGTTCTACGCGCGCCGCTACCTGGAGGGCGGCGAGTCGAGCTGAACAGGATCATCGAGCCCGGACCTGAGTTCGCCGCGCTCTTTCGGACCTTTGAGCACACCGCGTTCCGGTTGGAAACGCGCGACACCTACAAGTCCGCCAACGAGACCGAGGCGTTGCGCCAGTTCACCGCAGGCGAACTGGTTGACATGGCCTGGTTCCGCAACTGGTTGACCATGATCGCCGACGCGGCGGTGGAGGGCCGCCGCTTCAGTCGGGTCCGTGTGGTGTCCACCCCGCTGACCGTCTACAGCCGTTTCGGCCTGTTCTGCTCGGAGCACACCAACGCCGTGGGGGAGGACATCCGCTACCTTGCACGGCACGACGCCGCGGGCTTGCCGGACTACGATTACTGGCTGTTCGACTCGCGCACGCTGGTGCGGATGCTCTTCGACGAGCAGGAGAACTTCCTCGGCGGCGAGGTCGTCGAGGATCCGGCGGCGATCGTGAACCACAACTACTGGCGCGACACCGCCTGGCACCGGGCGGTACGACGGGACGACTTTGCCGCACAGTAAGGCCACCGGGATCGCCACCGTGCACGACGCACGCCAAGCGCTGGGCACACGACTTCGCGAACTGCGCCAACGAGCCGGTGTGAACGGCAAGCAGTTCGCGGAGTCGTTGTCCTGGCAGGCTTCGAAGGTCTCCAAGATCGAGAACGGCAAGCAGACCCCGACCGCCGAGGACATCACGGCGTGGACCACCGCGGCCCACGCCGAGTTGGAAACCGAAGGGCTGCTCGCCTCGCTGCACACCCTGGAGATCCAGTACGCCGAGTGGCAGCGCCAGCTGCGCGGCGGGCTCAAGCCCCATCAGAACGAGATCGCCGAGATCAACGCCCGCACCCGCTTCTTCCGCGTCTTCGAACCCACGCACGTGCCGGGCCTGCTGCAGACCGCCGAGTACGCGCGAGCCCGATTCGCCCAGAGCGTCACCGTGCTCGGCGTGCGCAACGACATCGACGAGGCGGTTCAGGCGCGGATGCGCCGCCAGGACGTGCTCTACCGGCCGGAGAAGCGTTTCCATTTCGTGCTCACCGAAGCAGCGCTGCGCTACCGGCTCTGCCCGCCCGAGGTCATGCTCGGCCAACTCGACCGTCTGGTGTCGATGACGTCGATGCCCAACGTCAAGCTCGGCGTCGTCGGATTCGACACCACTTACGTCGTGGCCCCGGCTCACGGGTTCTGGATGCTCGACGAGGACCGCGTGATGGTCGAGACCTTCTCCGCCGAGCTGAACCTGGCCCAGCCGCACGAGATCGGCCTCTACGGCACCATCTTCGACTCGCTGGCCGCCATCGCCAGTTACGGCCGCTCGGCTCGCTCCATCATCACCGACGTCATCGACCACCTCGCCCGCACGACCGCCGACGATTCCGCGTGATTGCTCAGGTAGCCCATCAGTTCCGCGATTGCGAGCAATACCGAGCAACTTGTTGGTTTCCGTGGTGACGATCTACCTAACCTCCGGGTTCGCCCATCCCGCGACCTCGGAGGCCAGCCACGTGATCAGGCCCGTTCCGCTCCTGAGCCAAGACCAGATCGGCCGGTTACCGGCCCGCGCCCGCGAGGTGGTCGAGTACCGCAAGAGCGGCTTGAGCCTCAACCACATCCAAGGTTGCCCGCTGGGCTGCGCCTACTGCATCCGCCACACCTACGGCCTGTGGGACCAGAATCAGCCACGAGCGCTGATGACCGACGCCCATGCCGTCGAGGAACTGGTGGGCCACCGCTACTTCCAGCCGCACGTCACTCCGATCCAACTGCTCAACCGGGCCACCGAGCCGTTCCTGCCGATCGTGCGACCGCACACCCTGGCCGTGCTCGACGACCTGGACGACCGCGGCCTGACCAACCACGTCCTGATCATCACCCGGCACCAGCTCACCCCGGACGACATCGACCGGCTCAACCGGTTGCGCCACCTGAAGGTGACGCTGCTGTTCACCTACTCCGGCATCGCGGACCAGAGGGTTGAGCCCTACCCGTCCCACGTCGCGGCCGACTCGCTCAAGCTCATGAGCGCCCCGCTACGACGCCGCTACCGGACCGTCCTGTACTGGCGGCCCCTCGTTCCCGGCCTCAACGACACCGCCGAGCACCTGGCCGCTGCCCACGAGTTGAGTTCGCATGCCGACGCGACCGTGTTCACGGGTCTGTTCTACCGCGATCAGATCGCCGACTACTACAAGGCCAACGGCATTCCCGAGCCCTACGACGACACCGCTCGCCGCAAGATCGTGCCCGAGACGCTGGAA
Organism: Umezawaea sp. NPDC059074; assembly: GCF_042738955.1. Taxonomy (NCBI): domain Bacteria; kingdom Bacillati; phylum Actinomycetota; class Actinomycetes; order Pseudonocardiales; family Pseudonocardiaceae; genus Umezawaea; species Umezawaea sp. NPDC059074. The sequence continues at coordinate 11,532 of NZ_JBHYHC010000111.1, read as the reverse complement.
CGCCGCGTGCTCGACACCTTCGCCGGCTCGCCGAGGTTGTTCCGCAAGACCTCCTGCGCCGTGTCCTACGCCCACGGCCTGCCCGACTACAACGGCCACTACGGCATCCGCGAGCTGTGCGACATCTGCCCCGTGCGGCAACTGGAGCTCTGCGCCAGTGCCCACCAGGTCCCCACGAGCTCGCGACTGCGCCGGATCGCGAGCGTGCTGCCCGAAGCGGGCGCGCTGGAGGTCGTGGACATCACCGACAGGGCAGCCGTCGTCTCGGGACTGGAGGTCGAGCAGCCGCGCTACCACCTGCAGCACGCCCTCGGCTTCCAGGTCCACGACGGACGCCACCCCCACCACGCGCACCGGCACGGCCGGGCGGACATCGGTTGGAAGGACACACCACACGATGACTGACTGGACCAGCCTCACCTACGTCGTCGTCGACGTCGAGGGCAACGGCCACCAGCCACCCGACCTCGTCGAACTGGCCGCGGTCCCGATCACGGAGGGGGTCATCGGCAGGCCGACCGGTTGGCTGGTGAAACCGGACCGGCCGATCACCACTTTCGCCCGGAGGATCCACGGCATCACCAATGACGACGTGCAGGACGCGCCGGTGTTCGACCGCGTGGAAGACGAGGTGCGCACTGCCCTCGACGTCTCGGTGCTGATCGCCCACAACGCCCACGTCGACGTCGGTGTCCTCCAGCGCAAACTCGGGACCTGGCAGTGTCCCGAGGTGTTCGACACGCTGAAACTGGCCCGCCGACTGCTTCCCGGCCAGGACAGCTACAAGCTCGGTTCCCTCGTCCAGGCCCTCGGCCTCGCTGGTGGCCTGGACGACGATCTGCGTCCCCACCGCGCCATCTACGACGCGCTCGTCACCGCCAAGCTGTTCGTCCACCTCGCTACCGGTCGCACGCTCGACGACTTGCGCGATCTGGTGCCGGGAGGTGAAGGCGATGCGGCACCGACTCTCTTCTGACCACTCCTGGGGGGCGTTCGTCAGCGTCGACGGGCCAGGGGGAGCGGGCAAGACCACCATCGTCCGCCACCTCGCACAACTCCTCGCAGCCGACGGCACCGACGTCCACGTCACCGCCGAACCGTCGGCCGGACCCATCGGGACCTTGGCGGCGGAGTTGACCGAAACGGTCACCGGGCACGCGCTTGCCTGCCTGTACACGGCCGACCGCTACCACCACGCGGAGACCGAGATCCGACCGCTTCTGCGGGAGGGACGAACCGTCGTCTCCGACCGCTACCTCGCTTCGGGCTTGGTCGTCCAGCGTTTCGACGAGGTCGACCTCACCTACCTCTGGACGCTCAACGAGCACGTCCACCGGCCGGACCTCGCGGTCATCCTCGACGCGGACCCCGACGTGATCGCCGAACGACTCGACGACAGGGGACCTCACAACCGCTTCCAGTCCTCACCCCGCAGCAGCCATGCCGAGGTCGAGTTCTACCGCCACGCCGCCGACATCATGGTCGCGGCCGGTTTCACGGTCATGCGCCTCGACTGCAGCAGCCAGTCCGCGGCGCAGTCTGCGCTGCTCATCAACGACCGGCTCGCCGGCGTCGTCATGGCCAACAGGTCGGTGAGCCGATGAACGAGGTCATCACCGAGCAGCAGGCACTCCACCTCTACCCGGAACTCCGCACCCTGGTGGCCGCACGACACGCTGGGTGGCGCTTCCGTGAACTTCGAGAGGATGACGAACCTGTTGGCATAGCGGGAAGTCTGACCCGGAAGCAGTATTCCGACACGATCTTCGTCTACGACCGCAACCACGTCATCGCTGCCCGTGTCCTGGACGACTCCTACGGCGGCGGATGCGTGTGGTCCGCGGAGGGCACCGACCTGGAGGAGATCGTCAGCGACCTCTTGGGTTTGCCCGAGCCGGGTATGCCCAACGCTCCGCATCTGGTGCGGAGGTCCACCTTGCTGTGGACCCCGTGATCCGGAACGTGCCAGTCGCGTAGCGCATCAGCGACTTGGGTCGAAGCCTGTCGGTGCGTAGACGTCGAACGAGCGCAGCAGTGATCGATAGCGAGCGGTGCTACGTTGCCGGGCGAACGACCACCAGTGACCTCGGAGGACACCCGTGACGACCTATCCCATATCGATCAAGGGTGTCGTGGTGCGCGAGGGCAGGGTGTTGCTGCTGAAGAACGAGCGTGACGAGTGGGAGTTGCCGGGTGGTCGCATTGAAGTGGGCGAGACTCCCGAGGAGTGCGTGGCCCGCGAGATCGCCGAGGAAACCCGGTGGACGGTCACGACCGGACCGATCCTCGACACCTGGATGTACTACATCGAGGTGGCCGAGAAGAACGTGTTCATCGTGACCTATGGCTGCCACCCCGACACCGTTGTCGCTCCCGTGCTGTCCCACGAGCACAAACAGGTCGGCTTGTTCACCGAGGACGAGGTGCACGGCCTGACCATGCCCGAGGGTTATCGACGATCCATCACGACGTGGTTCACCCGACTACGTGCGGACGCCTCGAAACCCTCGAGATAGACATCTGTGGCTGGCCGGTGGTGCGAGACATGCGGAAAGCCCCTGGGAAGGCTCACCTCCGAGCCGTCATGCCTGGCCTGCTACGTGCCCGCGAACGCTTTGCTGTCGGGGTGAACTCGAGTACCGCTGTTCGAGGTCGGTGTCGCCCCCTGTTTTCCCATCGACGTCGTTTGACTGGACCTGTGCGGGGTAGACGGAACCCTATCCTCGGAGGCGCCATGTCGACCAAAGTGACCATTACCGGGACGGCGGGGGAGTTCCGGCTCTCGCCCGAGGAACGGGCGCGAGCGGTGCGTGTGGTCGCGTCGGCCGCCATCGATGCCGACGAGTGCCAGGAGATGCTGGGGATGCTCGGGCTCGATCCTCGTGACGGCTTGTCGGTCCCGCGAGCGCGGCTGGCGCACGACGAGTCGGCCGTTCAGCAGCCGCTGGAATCGAGCTGAACGTCACCTGCCCGCGGTGGTGGTTTGCCTACGCCGTGCCGTGGTAGCCGGAACCGGACTTCGGCGGTGTCCCCCGAGACGGTGCTGCCGAAGTCCTTTCCTGTCGTCACCGTGATGGGTCGTCGCCTCGGCCTTGTGCCCCGACCACCGACCGTCCTTGACGGTGATGTCGCACCCGCAGCCGTTGCCGCACAGCACGCACGCCCAGCGAACCCATCGGTCGACGTCCTCCTGACCGACTCCCTGGTCGAGTTTGATCGCCCCGGACGTCGGTCGTGGTCACAAGGTCGCTCGCGCGGGGGACCGTGCTGGGTCGTGGTGGGTGATCGCTCGGCCGTAGGACACGGAGTGCTCCGCGGCGATGCGGTCCCAGGAGTACCGGTTCCGGGCGCGGTCGACGCCTGCGATCGAGTACATGTCGAGGTGCATCGAGTCGGCCAGGAGTCTTCTGACCGCCACGCCCAGGTGGTCGGGGTCCTCGGGAGCTGTCAGCAATCCGGTGACAACGTCGATGACCAGGTCGGGCAACGCGCCCACGTGCGCGGCGATCACCGGCGTGCCGCACGCCATCGCGCGCAGCACCGTCGTGCCCAGGTGGTCGGTTCTCGGAACGTGCACCACCACGTCGGCCGAGCGCAGCAACGGGGGGAGGTGCTCGTGGCTGATCTCGCCGGTGAACCGCACCCGGTGCGCTACACCGAGGTCGGCGGCGAGTTCGCGCAGGGCGCGCACCTCGTCGTCGTGCGTCTGGGCGGCGCCGACGACGAGCAGTTCCGCTTTCGGCACGCCCGCGAGGGCTCGGATCACGGTGCTGTGCTCTGCCGCGGGCACCACGTCGCCGATGGACAGCAGCCTCGGCCGGTCACCGCGGGACGCGACGGGGCCGTCGGGACTGAACAGGGAGACGTCGACGCCGGTGGGTACCAGCGAGATTCGTGCTCGGTGCACCGCTGTGCGGATCAGTTCGCTGGCATCGCTGTTGCTCGTGGTCACCACGTGGTCGGCCGCGAGGAGGACGTCGTGCTCGGCGCTCATCGGCAGCGGTGCGCGTCCACCCGCCGAGCCGTGGAACGACTGCACCACCGGAACCTCGCTGGGGTGCACCGCGAGACCTGACAACCAGGAGTGCGAGTGCGCCACCCGCGGAGTGGTGAGCTCCCACTCGGCCCTGAGGCGGTCGGAGAACTCCTCCAGGTGCGGCAGGAGGTCGTGGCTGGAGAGTGATTGTGCGGGGCCAGCGGTGACGCGCACGACGTGGTAGCCGCGCTTGCTCAGGCCGCGGTCGGGCGCATCCGGGGAGTCCCGACGGGTGTAGACGGTGACCTCGTGCCCCTGCTGGGTCAGTGCGGTGGCCAAGTCGAGGATGTGCGCTCGGTGCTCGGAACTCTCCTTGTCCCAGTCGGCCACCACGAAGGCGACTCCGGCGTGGGCGGGGAACTCGAACGGAGGTGGCGAGGTGCGTGTCAAAGCCATGGACCCATTCCTGTCGCTCGAAAGGAGGACATCGGACACCCGGATCGCCGTCGGCTGACGAGGGGTGCTTCCGGAAGAGACTCGATGCACCAAGCCGGACGGCTCGCACGCCCCTGCGTGTTCTGGTGTCGGTCGGTGAAGCGGCTGGGTCCTCAACCGCACTTACCGACAGGGGTAACCACTTTCGTCCAAACCACACGTGGCGGTGCGGCTTGGGGGTTTCGCGGGGCGTTCCAGAGGTAGACCCAAGCAAGGTGAAGTGTTTTTCCGCCAACGGGGAGTCGGAGCGCCATGGCTGACGATGCGGGATCCGACGGCGCTCTGGCGGCACGGGTGGGTGATGCGGGCCTGGTGCACCGGGTGTTCGACCAGATGCCGATCATCCTGGCCGCGGTCGAGGGGCCGGAGTTGCGGATCATGGCCGCGACGGGGTTGTACCGGTCGTGGACCGGACGGCCGGACGTGGTCGGCTCACTGGTGCGGGACGCGTTCGCCGAGGTGATCGGGCAGCAGCTCTTCCAGGTCTTCGAACGCGTGCACGCCACCGGGCACGCGGAGTCGCAGCGGGACTTCCGCTTGCAGTTCGACCTGCCCGAGACAGGGGAGCAGGCGGAGTTCTTCGTCGACTTCACCGTCACCGCGCTGCTGGGGCCGGGTGAGGACATCACCGGGGTGATCGTGTCCGTGGCCGATGTGACCGAGCGGGTCCGTGAACGCCGCGCGGCGCAACAACGGGCGACCACGGCCGAGCGCAGGTACGCCGAGGCGCGGGACGTGATCGACTCCCTCCAGCGTGAACTGCTGCCCTCGGGGGTTCCGGTGCTGCCGCGGGTGCAGGTCGCCGCCAGTTACCTGCTGGCTGACGTCGACACCGCTGCGGGCGGGGACTGGTTCGACTCGCAGGTGCTGCCGGACGGGCGGGTGGCGCTGGTGGTCGGTGACGTGGTCGGTCACGGCGTGACCGCGTCGGCCGTGATGGGGCAACTGCGGATCCTGCTGCACGAGCGACTGGCCACCGAGCCCGACATCGCGGCCGCGCTGACAGGGCTCGACGCCGCCGCCGGGCGGATCCGCGGCGCCAGGGCGGCCACCGCGTGCGTGGTGGTGCTCGATCCGAACACCGGTGCGCTGGAGTACTGCACCGCGGGCCACCCGCCACCGTTGGTGCTGTCACCCTCGGCGGGAAGCCGCTACCTGGCCGCCACCGGGGCCGGACCGGTCGGTGTCGGCGGCGAGTTCACCGCGTCGATGGTCGGCGAGGACCGGCTCGTCAGCGGTGAACTTGTGCTGCTCTACACCGACGGGATCCTCGAACGGCCAGGCCGTGACCTGGCGCAGGCCACGGTCGAACTGGCACAGGCGGCAGGCGACATCGCCGCGGACCGCGCCCTGCGCGACGACACCGACTCGCCCGCCGAACGCGTGTGCACGCAAACGGTGGAACTGCTGGTTCGCATCACCGGCCACACCGACGACATCACCCTGCTCGCGGGCCAGTTGGTGCCCCCGCCACCGGCCCGGATGTGGGAGATCCCGGCGGCCACCGAGTCGCTGACGCACTTCCACCACCAGCTCGACGAGTGGCTCGCAGCGGCCAGGATCAACGGCCGCGACGCCGACTCGCTGCGGCACGCGGCCGTCGAGTTGGCCACCAACGCGATGGAACACGCCTACGTCGACTCCACCGACGATCACGCGTTCACCGTGACCATCGCGTTGACCGACACGGGCCGAGTCCGGCTCCGGGTCGCCGACCAAGGCCGCTGGCGGCCACCGGCTCCCTCCCCGGACCGCGGTCTGGGGTTGCAGGTCACCGAACGACTGGTCGACAGCCTCCGTCTCGACCACGACGAGCACGGGACGACCGCGACCGCGACCCTTCGACTCGAGCGGCCCGCCAGGCTGCTCACCGGTGAGACGCTGTCCTGGGCCGCGAACGCGCGGTCGCGCGCTGGGGGTGACTCGCTGCTCGTCCTGCACCAGCCGTTCGCGTCCGGTCCACGCGTCCGGGTCGACGGACCGGTGGACGCGGCGACCGTGGCCGAGGTCGAGCGAGCGGTGCGGACCGCGGGGTCCACCGGTGCCCGATCGCTGACCGTGGACCTGACCGGCGTCACCCACCTGGCCAGCGCCGGTGTCGCGACCCTGCACCGGTTGAGCGCCCTGCACCGCGGGAATCGCACCGAACTGCGGCTCTACGCGTCGGTCGGCACGAACGCCGACATGATCATGACGTTGGTGGGCCTGGCCCACCACACCCAAGACCCGGACACCGCGCTCCCCGCGACCGACGAGCAGTAGCGAGTCCGCGTTGTCCCAGCGCGCCTCACCTGTCGAGTTCGGAGTGGCGGGCGACCAGGTTGCGGGCCAGTTCGACGAGCTTGACGTTGAGTTCCTGGGAGGTGCCGCGCAGCAGGTCGAAGGCCTTGTCGGCGGAGATGCCCTGGCGGTGCATCAGGATGCCCTTGGCCTGGCCGATGACGTCACGGCTGTCGATGGCCGCACGCAGCTCCAGGTCGTGCAGGTCGGCCAGTTCGGTGCTGCGCGCGTGCGCCAGGGCGAGGGAGGCGTGGGTGGCCAGCAGCAGCACGGTGCGCCGATCGGTGTCACCCAGCTCGAGGGGGTCGCGGAAGTAGATGTTCAACCCCCCGGTCAGCCGGTCGGAGCCCGCACCGGGCAGCAGTTCGATCGAGTGCACCGCCCGGTACCCGGCGGCGACCGCGGCGGCCGAGAACCGCGGCCACCGCCGCTCACCGGTGAGATCGGGGCTCTCGGCGTAGGCGGGACCGCGGGGATCGGCCGCGTCCAGGCACGGCCCGCGGCCGGAGCGGTACTGCACCAGGTCCAGTTCGGTGGCCTGGGCATCGGTCTGGACCGGGGTGAACACCTCGCCCTTGGCGGTCCGCAGGGTCACGCTGGCCATGGTCGCCGCCGGAACCGCCACCATCGTCGCGTCGATCACCGACTGCAACGCCGCACCGACCGTCGTGGTGTTCAGCAGCGCTCGGGTCAGGGTCTCGATGTGGCCCCACGGCATGTCGACGTCGCTGACGACGCCTGCCAGCGCCTGCTCGACGTCGGCGAACACCGGCAGCAGGGCGTGGACACCAGCGGCGTCCAGGACCGACGCGACAGGGCTGCCCAGGTCCACCACGACGCAGCAGCGAATCCCCCGCGCGGTGTACCGCTCGGCCGCCGCGGTCAACGGGCGGACTCCCGAGGCCGAGAGCAGACCCAGTTCCCGCAGGTCCAGCACCAGTGCCGAGGACGCGGTCAACCCGGTAGCCGCTTGGTCGACGGCCCCGATGATCCCGCCCGCGGTGTGCTGGGTCATCTCGCCCGTGAGGCGCACCGTCAACGCGGGACGCACCTGGTCCGAGCCAATCACCGGCTCGTGTGCCATCGAGTCCGCCCTCCACCGCGTCACCAACCGTGGTCACCAACCTAGGGTGCCCGGTGCGGGACCGGCTCACCCGACCACGCGCAGGGTGGCGTGGAAGGTTCGCAGCGCGTTCGGGTCGCCCCGCCCTACCGGAGTCGCTCGCCTGCCGCTCGACCGGTCAAGCGGCCGGTCTCGTCCCCGCCATCACGTCGTGTGCTTCACGCAAGGTCGGGGCCATGGTCAGCACACTGTCGACGGCGGTGGCCGCCAGGGGGCCGCAGCACACATCGCTGGTCGGCCACCACGATCAGCGACGTCGTGGACCCGGCGACCACGTGAGCCTCGACCAGCAACGCGACGCCCATCGAGTCGAAGAACGTCACCGAGGTCAGATCCAGGATCAGCGCGGCGGGCGCGGCCGCCAACGCCGCCAGGACCTCTTCCCGAAGACGCGGTGTCTCGGTTCCGTCGATCTCGCCGTCGAGGGCGATCACGGTAGTGGGAACGGTCGGTGATGGGCTGGTCATGTGGGCTCCCTTGTGGGGATCCGCGAGGACATCGCCATCGAGCACTGGGCTGAACCCGAGGAGGACTTCCACGTCGCTACGGATAGTGCTCCGACGAACACCGACGGTACGCCTCGCGCCGTTCGGTGACAACGCCGCCGTGGTCACGACCGGTCTGCGCGTCATCGCAGGAGCGGAAAGCCAGGTGCGCGCCGCGACCGGACTGCTACCTGATCGTTCTGGGGAAGACGTGTTCCGCACGTTCGAGTGTCCGTGGTTTGAGCCCGGTCTACCAGGGCATCCGGGACGACCGACTATCCACAGGAGACGAACGTGAGCCTCAACGACGACGACATCACCAGCACCGGTGGACCCGAGGGGCCCGCGGACGGCGGCGCCGACGCGGTGCCGAACGAGCACGACGGCGGCGCTGACGGTGGCGCGGACCCGGACGAGCATGGTTTGGCCGATGGTGGGGCCGAAGCGGTGCCCAGCGAGCACGACGGCGGCGCTGACGGCGGTGCGGGCAGCGGGCGTTGATGCCCTCCTCGCCCTCCGAACGCGGCGCCCGCGGGTCTTCGGACCGGCGGGCGCTGCGCCGCTGCGTCGGGATCGACCCGGACCGCTTCGCGGCCGAGCACTGGGGTCGGGTCCCGCTCTTCACGTCCGCCGCCGAGCTGCCGAGGGCGTTCGACGACCTGCTGGACCTGGGCCAGGTGGACGAGCTGCTGTCGCGGCGAGGGCTGCGGACGCCGTTCCTGCGGGTCGCCCGTGACGGCGTGGTGCTCGGGTCGGCGCAGTTCACCCGTGGCGGCGGTGTCGGCGCGGAGATCGGTGACCAGGTCGCCGACGACCGGGTGGCGGCGCTGTTCGCCGAGGGCAGCACGCTCGTGCTGCAGGGCCTGCACCGGCTGTGGCCGCTGCTGATCGACCTCGCGGGCGACCTGAGCACCGACCTCGGCCACCCCGTGCAGGTCAACGCCTACATCACCCCACCGCAGTCCCAAGGCTTCTCCGCCCACTACGACGTGCACGACGTGTTCGTGCTCCAAGTGGCCGGGCACAAGCGGTGGCGCGTCCACGAGCCCGTGCATCCCGACCCGCTGCGCGACCAGCCGTGGGCCGACCACGCGGACGCCGTCGCCGAGCAGGCCGCGCGCGAACCCCTCATCGACCGCGTGCTCGCACCGGGCGACGCCCTCTACCTGCCGCGCGGCTACCTGCACTCGGCCGTGGCGCAGGGGGAGATCAGCGCACACCTCACCGTCGGCGTGCACGTCGTGACCCGGCACGCGCTCGTCGAAGCGCTGCTCGGGCTCGCTGGACAGGACGCCGGCCTGCGCACGTCGTTGCCGCTGGGCATCGACCTGGCCGACCCGGAACAGCTCGCGCCGCACGTGGCGGACGTGGTCAAGCTGCTCAGCGCCGTGCTGGACGACGCCGATCCCGTCGACGTGGCCGAACGGGTGCGCCGTCACCTGTGGTCGGGCACCCGACCACGGCCGTTGGCACCGCTCGCCCAGGCCGCCGCGGCCCGTGGCGCGGAGGAGGGCACTGCTGTCCGATGGCGGCCGGGGTTGCGCTTCCGCCTGCACGTCGAGGGTGAGCGGGTGCTGCTCGACCTGCCGCACGACCGCCTCACCCTGCCCGCGTCCACCTCCGCCGCGCTCGACCGGCTGGCAGTCGGGGACGTCGTCGTGCTTGGCGAGCTGCCGGGACTGCCGGTCGACGACCAGCGGGTGCTCGTGCGACGCCTGCTCAAGGACGGGATCGTGGTCCCCGCGTGAGCGGCACGCACATGTCCGTCGGCTTCGGGACACACCGCCACCAGAGTTCACTCCCGAAAGCAGACCCGTTGGGGAGGATTCGCGCCGCGATCGCTGGGTAGCCGTCCACTATGGTCAGTATCGGGTACTTCCTGTCCAGCGAGGAGTTCGGGCCGCGTGAACTGGTCCGCCAGGCGAAGTGGGCGGAGGAAGCCGGGTTCGAGCGGTTGTGGATCTCCGATCACTTCCACCCGTGGAACGGTGAGCAGGGGCAGAGCCCGTTCGTGTGGTCGGTGATCGGCGCGCTGTCGGAGGCGACGCGGTTGCCGATCACGACCGCGGTGACCTGCCCGACCGTGCGGATCCACCCCGCGATCATCGCCCAGGCCGCTGCCACGGCGGCGGTTCAGTGCGAAGGGCGGTTCACCCTCGGCGTCGGGTCCGGGGAGGCGCTCAACGAGCACATCTTCGGTGACGCGTGGCCGCCCGCGCCGGTGCGGCTGGAGATGCTGGAGGAGGCCGTCGAGGTCATTCGGGCGCTGCACACCGGTGACGAGGTCGACTACCACGGCAAGCACTACACCGTGGAGAACGCGCGGATCTACACGCTGCCGGAGCAGCCGGTGCCGATCTACGTCTCGGCGTTCGGGCCGAAGGCGGCGGAGGTGGCCGCTCGGATCGGGGACGGGCTGTGCAGCACCAAGCCCGACGGCGAGCTGATCGCGCAGTACCGCGAAGCCGGGGGCAAGGGGCCCGCCCAGGGCGGGTTCAAGGTCTGCCACGCCGCGAGCGAGGTGCAGGGCGTGGAGACGGCGTTGCGGTTGTGGCCCAACGAGCATCTGCCTGGTGAACTCGCCCAGGTGTTGCCGACGCCGCGGCACTTCGAGCAGGCGTCGACACTCGTGACCGAACAGATGGTGGCCGACGCGCTGCCGACCGGACCGGATCCGAAGCGCTACCTCGAGAGCGTCCGCCAGTACGTGGACGGGGGCTACGACGAGGTGTACGTGCAGCAGATCGGCCCTGATCAGGAGGCGTTCTTCGAGTTCTGGCAGCGGGACGTCGCCCCGCACCTGCGATGATGTTCGACGGCTTCGAGTCGCAGTCGATCGAGGTAGGCGAGGCCTCCCTCTTCACCCGGTTCGGGGGAGAGGGACCGCCGGTGCTGCTGGTCCACGGCCACCCGCGCACCTCCGCCACCTGGCACCGCGTCGCCCCGCTCCTGGTCGAGCGCGGCTTCACGGTCGTGTGCCCCGACCTGCGCGGCTACGGCCGTTCTCGCGGACCGGCACCCACCGCGGACCACACGGCGCACTGCAAGCGGGCGGTGGCAGGTGACCTGGTGGCGGTGATGCGGTCGTTGGGCCACGAGCGGTTCCTGCTCGCCGGGCACGATCGTGGGGGAGCGGTGGCGTTGCGGCTGGTGCTGGACCACCCGGACGCGGT
>NZ_JBHYHC010000110.1:0-31669 GCF_042738955.1 Umezawaea sp. NPDC059074 | reverse complement strand
TCGCTTGGTCAAGACGTCTTTCCAGCCTTGACAAAGCGAAAGAGGGTGGGATAATTGGCGCAATCGGGGGTTCAGCCCCCTAACGAACAACCCCCGACTCCACCGAATCGATCTTCTCCAGCAACTCCCGCAGCACCCCTTGCTCCTCCCCCGACAACGGAGCGAACAACGACGCAGCAGCATCCACCCGCGCAGCCCGGAACAACTCCCGCGTCTCCACCCCCCGCTCGGTCAACTCCAACAACATCGACCGCCGATTAGCCGGATCCACCCTCCGCCGCACCAGATCCGCAGCCTCCAACGCGTCCACCAACGGCGTCACCGCCCGAGGCACCACGTGCAACCGCTCGGCCAGGTCCACCATCCGAGGCGGCGTCTCCCCGAACCGGGCGATCACCTCCAACGCCCGCGACTGCGCCAACGTGAACCCCAGCGGAGCCAGCCGATCACCGTAGGCCCGCCGGATCCGCCGCGCCTGCCGGAGGAACAGCTCACCCAGCCCACCTGCGGTTTCATCCATGTCCACGATCCAGAGAATAACAGAGGCACCTTCATTGTTACCCTAGGTAAGAGTCAACCCCACGGAGGTGTCCTTGCCGACCCGAGCAGCCCAAACTGACGCAGCCCAGACCAACGAAGCCCACACCACCCCAGACCACCCGGTGAGCATCCGCCGCATCCTCACCCTCTTCCGCCCCTACCGCCTCCGCCTGGCCGCGGTAGGCCTCTTCGTCCTCCTCTCCTCCCTAGTCAGCGTCGCCTCCCCCTTCCTCCTCCGGGAGATCCTCGACGTAGCCATCCCCCACAACGAGGTAGGCCTCCTCACCCTCCTCGCCGCAGGCCTCATCGCCGTCGCGGTGGCCACCAGCGTCTTCAACGTCATCCAGACCTACATCTCGACCGCCGTGGGCCAGGACGTCATGCACGACCTGCGCACGAGCGTCTACGACCACCTCCAGCGCATGTCGCTGGCGTTCTTCACCAAGACCCGCACCGGCGAGGTCCAGTCGCGCATCGCCAACGACATCGGCGGCATGCAGTCGACCGTCACCTCGACCGCCACCTCCCTCGTCTCCAACGTCACCACGGTCGTGGCCACCGTCGTCGCCATGACGGCGCTCGACTGGCGCCTGACGATCGTCTCCCTCGCCCTCCTCCCCCTCTTCGTCTGGATCAGCCGCCGCGTCGGCACCGAGCGCAAGAAGATCACCGGCGAGCGCCAGCGCCAGCTCGCGACGATGTCCACCAACGTCCAGGAGTCCCTCTCGGTCAGCGGCATCCTGCTGGGCCACACCATGGGCCGTACCGACTCCCTGACCAGCAACTTCGCCGAGGAGTCCGCGAAGCTCACCAAGCTGGAGGTCCGCGCCAGCATGGCCGGCCGGTGGCGGATGTCGACGGTCGGCATCGTCATGGCCGCCATGCCCGCCCTGATCTACTGGGCCGCGGGCGCCAGCGGCGCGCTCGGCGTCCCGATCGCCTCCCTGGGCACGCTGGTCGCGTTCGTCTCGCTCCAGCAGACCCTCTTCCGCCCGGCCGTCTCCCTCATCCAGACCGGCGTGGAGCTCCAGAGCTCCCTCGCCCTCTTCCAGCGGATCTTCGAGTACCTCGACCTCCCCGTGGACATCAAGCCCCCGGCCGACCCCGTCCCCTTGAACCACATCCAGGGCGAGGTCCGCTTCGAGGACGTGGCGTTCGCCTACTCCGACGACCACCAGACCTTGGAGGACATCGACGTCGTCGTCCCGCGCGGCACCAGCCTGGCCGTGGTCGGCGAGACCGGTTCGGGCAAGACGACGTTGAGCTACCTCGTCCCCCGCCTCTACGACGTCACCGGCGGCCGGGTCACCATCGACGGCGTCGACGTCCGCGACCTGGACTTCGCCACTCTCGCCAACGCGGTGGGCGTCGTCTCGCAGGAGACGTACCTGTTCCACGCCTCGATCGCGGACAACCTGCGTTTCGCCAAGCCCGACGCCACCGACGACGAACTCGTGGCGGCGGCGAAGGCCGCGCAGATCCACCAGCACATCAGCGGCCTGCCCGACGGCTACGACACCCTGGTCGGCGAGCGCGGCTACCGGTTCTCCGGCGGCGAGAAGCAGCGGTTGGCCATCGCCCGCACGATCCTGCGCAACCCGCCGATCCTGGTCCTCGACGAGGCCACGAGCGCGCTGGACAACCAGACCGAACTGGCCGTGCAGGAGGCCATCGACGCCCTGTCCGCGGGCCGCACCACGATCACCATCGCGCATCGCCTGTCCACGATCCGCGACGCCGACCAGATCCTCGTGCTGGACCGCGGCCGGATCGCCGAGCGCGGCACCCACGACGAACTGCTCGCCCGCAACGGCGAGTACGCGGCCCTGATCCGGCGTGACGGCACGCTCGAACCGGTGGCCTAGGTGGGGTCGCCATGCACCCGCGAACGGCGTAGTCGAAAATCTGCGCCATGACCACCGTCCTGATCACCGGTTCGGCCGACGGCCTCGGGCTGATGGCCGCGAAGCTCCTGATCGACGAGGGCCACGACGTCGTGCTGCACGGTCGGAGCGGGCGACGCGCGGAGGAAGCGCTGGCCGCGGCTCCGGGCGCGGCGGGCGCGCTCGCGGGCGACCTGTCGACCATCGCCGGGATCACCTCGGTCGCCGAGCAGGCCAACGCGCACGGCCGGTTCGACGCCGTGATCCACAACGCCGGGATCTACCGGCTGCCGGAGCGGGTGGAGACCGAGGACGGGCTGTCGCTCGTGTTCGCCGTGAACGTGCTCGCGCCGTACCTGCTCACCGCGCTGGTCGAGCGCCCGGACCGGCTGGTGTACCTGACGTCCGGGATGCACCGCGGCGGGAACCCGGACCTGGGCGACCTCCAGTGGACGCGCAAGCCGTGGAACGCCTCGCAGGCGTACTCGGACTCGAAGCTCCTGGACGTGGCGCTGGCGTTCGCGGTCGCCCGCCGCTGGGCGGACGTGCGGTCCAACGCCGTCGACCCCGGCTGGGTCGCGACCCGGATGGGCGGGCCGGGCGCGCCTGACGACCTGGAGCAGGGCCCGGAGACGCAGGCCAGGCTGGCGGTCCACTCCCCCGCGAGCGGCGGCTACTACTACCACCAGCGGTTGGGCGAGACGCACCCCGCGGTGTCGGACATCGAGGTGCAGGAGGGCCTGCTCGCGGTGTGCCGGGAGATCACCGGCGTGGAGTTCGCTACGACGTGAGCTGGGAGACGGCCAGCGCGAGGTGCTCGGCCATCGCCGTGCAGGCGCGGTCGACGTCGCCGGACCGGATGTCGTCCAGCAGCGCGCGGTGCGACACGGCCAGGTCCTGCGGGCCGGGGTACCAGCGGTGCAGCTGCGCCAGGCAGAGCTGCATCTCCTCCTGGATCGCCGGGTAGAGCCGGGTCAGCCGGGGGCTGCCCACCGCGTCGACCAGGGCCGTGTGGAACGCCGTGTGCGCCTCGACCCGGTCAGCCCACGACGCGTCGTCCGGCAGCGCCTCCATGGCGGCCAACCGCTGTTCGGCGTCCTCCAGCGGCAGGTCCTTCTCCACGATCTCGCGCACCGCGCGGATCTCCAGCGGCGTGCGCACGAAGAACAGGTCGCGCACGTCCTGCTCGGTCAGCACCGGCACGGTCAGCGACCGCCCGCCGGACGACCGCACCAGGTTGCGGCCCACCAGCACTTGGAGCGCGGACCGCACGGTAGGCCGAGCCACGCCGAACAGGCCCGCCAGCCCCGCCTCGGTCAGCGGCTCACCGGGTTTCAGCTCGCCGCTGAGGATCCGCTTGCGCACCTCGGCCACGAGCGCGTCCCGCGTGGTGGTGGTCTGCAACGTCAGGCTCACCACCTCAGCCTAGCAGCCATTGTGTCATACGGTTATACCGTCTAACCTTCGCCGGGTCGAAGGGAGGGGCACCGTGTCCCGCACCGCCGTTCCGAGCGCCGTCGCGGGCGCACTCCTGTGGGGCACGATCGGCCCCGTCGCGACCCTGTTCACCAGCGCGGAGGTCCTGCCCGCCGGTGGCGTGCGGCTCGCGATCGGCGCGCTGGCCCTGCTCGCGCTGGGCGGCCGTCCCCTGACCCGCGCGTGGCGGCGGCGCGACCTGGGCCCGCTGCTCGCCGCGTCGTTCGGCCTCGCGGGCTTCCAGCTCTCCTACTTCGGCGCGGTGGCCGTGGGCGGCGTCGCCGTGAGCACGGCCGTCGCCATCGGCCTCGCCCCCGTGCTGACCGGCCTGTGGACCGCGGTCGTCGAACGCCGCCGCCCGTCCCGCTGGTGGGTCGCGGGCACGACGCTCGCGGCCGTCGGGCTCGGCCTGCTCACGTTCGCGGGCGGTGACGCGGTCACCTTGTCCCCCACCGGACTCGCACTGTCCACAGTGGCCGCCGCCTGCTTCAGCCTCCAGGCGCTGGCGATCAAGCGGCTCACCGACCACCACGCCGACACCACCGCGTTGGCCGCCATGTTCGCGTTGGCGGCGCTCGTCCTGCTGCCCGTCACGCTCGCCACGGCGACCCCGACCCTGTTGTCCGGCCGGGCCGTTTGGTCCCTGCTGTACCTCGGGATCGTGGCGTCCGGCATCTCCTACTGGCTGTTCGCCCACGGCATCCGCCACCTCGGCGCGCCCGCCGCCGTCACCATCAGCCTCCTGGAACCGGCGAGCGCGGCGGCCATCGCCGCCCTCGTCCTGCACGAGCCCGTCGGCGCCGCCCAGTGGCTCGGCATCGGCCTCATCTGCGGGGCCATCGCGCTGACCGCCTTGCCGCGGAACGACTTCCACCCGAATGCCGCACCCCGTGACCTTGATCGGGCCCCCGACCCCGCGCACGCTGGACCGGCGGTGCAGCGCTAGGGAGGGGTCCGTCGTGATCCGGGAGTACTTCGTTCGTGGCGAGCGCAAGACGGTGGACGAGGTGGACGACGTCGTGGCCGTCCACGTGGACGGAGCGGTCGTCGCCGAGGTCGCGGAGGCGCTGGCCGACGACGAGGAGCTGAGCGCGTTCCGGGCGGCGCGGTGGGTGTTCGTGCCGACGTCGGCGGCGCTGGTGCTGGAGAACGCGGAGGACGCCGGGCGGTTGGTGCGGCGGCCCAACGGGCGGCTGGGGATCGTGACGCGGCGGCTGACCTTGCAGCTGGGCGCGGACCTGTCGGCGGAAGAGGCCGAGGAGGCCTTGGCGCGACGGGGGTTGGCCCTGGTGCGGAAGCTCGGGTTCGCGCCGAACCTGTTCGAGGTCGACACGACGGAGCACGCCGACTCGCTGGCGGCGTCGGTGGACCTGAACGCGGACCCGCTGGTGACCCTGGCGGAACCCAGCCTGGTCGAGCACGTGCCGCTGCGGACCGACCCGCGCTTCGCCGAGCAGTGGCAGTGGGCGAACACCGGACAGGGCGGCGGCACGATCGGCGCGGACGCGCACGTGGCGGCCGCGTGGCAGCGCACGCTCGGCGCGGGCGTCCGGGTCGCCGTGATCGACAACGGGTTCAACGCCGCGCACGAGGACCTCAAGGCGGGCGTGCACCCCGCGTCCGGCTTCTTCACCCGCGCGGGCACGTTCACGGCGGGCACGACGGGGATGCCGAACGGCGACCACGGCACGTTCTGCGCGGGCATGGTCGGCGCGCGGCGGAACAACGCGCTCGGCGGCACCGGCGCGGCCCCGGAGGCGGACCTGCTGCTGATCGCCTGCCTCGGCGACCAGGTCGGCACCCAGACCACGCTCGCCCGCGCCGTCGCCTACGCCGCCGACCCGTCGCTGGAAGGCGGCGACAAGGCGACCGGGGCCGACGTCCTGGTGTCCAGCCTCGGCCCGAACGGCGCGGACTGGGACCTCACCGCGACCCTGGCGCTGGCACTGGAGTTCGCCGCGGGCAAGGGCCGCGACGGACGTGGCCTGGCGATCTTCTGGGCGGCCAGCAACGGGAACAACGTCGACGTGCTCAAGGACGAGATCGTCTCGCACCCGGACGTGATCGCCGTGGTCCGCTCGACCCGCGACGACCTGGAGGACAACGCCGCCCGCGGCCCCGAGGTGGAACTGATCGCGCCGGGCGTGGACGTGGTCAGCACGACCGGCAACGGCGGCTACGGCAAGAGCACCGGCACCAGCTTCGCCGCCCCGTGCGCCGCGGGCTGCGCCGCACTGGCCCTGTCGGTCAACCCCGCCCTCACCCGCGACGAACTGCGGACGATCATGCACGACACCGCGGACAAGATCGGCGGGGCCACGTACGACACCAGCGGCCACAACGACGACTACGGCTTCGGCCGCGTCAACGCGGCCGCCGCGGTGGCAGCAGCCGAGAACGCCGTGGTCCCGTAGTTCCAGACCGCGCTTCCCGACGAGCCCCGGCCTGGCATGGGCTCAAGTCACCTGATCGGGTGGTCCGGTTTTTGTCGGTGGCGACTTGTACCTTGTGTATCGGGGGGTCCTGCTCGATCGGCGACCCTTGCGAGGGCCTGCCCCGACCGGCCTACGCTGCGCCCATGCGGATCCTGTCGCTGCTCCCGGCCGCCACCGACATCGTCGCCGAACTCGGCCACCTGCCCCACCTCGTCGGCCGCACCCACGAGTGCGACTGGCCCGCCGCGGTGCTCGACATCCCGGTCGTCACCGCCAGCGCGTTCGACCCGGATTCGTTGTCCAGCAAAGAAATCTCCGACGCGGTGGGCGGCAGCCACCGGGGTTCGTCGCTCTACTCCCTCGACACCGACCAGCTGTCCGCCCTGGCCCCCGACGTGGTCCTCACCCAGGACCTGTGCGACGTCTGCGCCGTGTCCTACCGGCGCGTCTCGGACGCGGTGCGGGTGCTGGAGTCCGACACCACCGTCATCAGCCTCGAACCGCGCACCCTCCCGGAGGTGCTGGACTGCCTGCGGGTGGTCGGTGACGCACTCGGCAGCCCGGACGTCGCGTCCGCCGCCATCACCGCCTTGAACGCCCGCCTCGACGCCGTGCGCGCCGCCGTGGCGGGCAAACCACGGCCGCGGGTCGTGGCGATCGAGTGGCTCGACCCGCTTTGGCCCGCCGGGCACTGGGTGCCCGAGCAGATCACCGCCGCGGGCGGTGTCCCGCTGCTGGCCGACCCCGGCGAGCACACGAAACCCATGACGTGGCAGCAGGTCCGGGCCGAGGAGCCCGACGTGGTCCTGCTCCTGCCGTGCGGGCTCGCGCCGGAGCGCACGCTGGCCGAACTGCCGGTCCTCACCGCGTTGCCCGGTTGGGACGACCTGCCCGAGGTGTGGGTGCTCGACGGCCCCGCCTACTTCAACCGCCCCGGTCCACGGGTGGTGCGGGGTGCGGAGGTGCTGGCGCACGTCCTGCACGGCGTGGGGGACGTCGAGGCGTCCGAGGCGGTCAGAGTCGGCGGAACAGCCGGGCGGCCGGGCGCTCCGCGTCCTCGCTGACGACCCGGTACTTCCCGCGCACCGACAGCAGGACGGCCGCGTCGAACACGAACTCCGGGTCGGCCACCGGCGCGGCGGCAAGCAGCCAGCCTCCCGGCTTCAGGCAGCGGGCCGCGTTGGCGCCGACCGGGCCCGCGTGCAGCGAGATCAGCAGGTCCCAGCTCGCCACGGGCAGCGCGCTCATCACCCGGTCGTACTCGCCGCCGAGGAACCGCACGCGCGGCGCGCCGCCGTACACCTTGTGCTGCTCGATCAGCCGCTCGGCGGACGCCGTGTCCGCGAAGGCGATCCGGGCGCGCTGCTCGGTGTCGACGTACGTCACGTCCGGCCACGTGTACGACGGCGTCACGTCCAGCGAGCTGACCGGGTAGAGCACGCGGGACGCGCCGGTGTGGGCGGCGACGGCCGCGAACAGGCCGGTGCGGTCGGGCGCGGCGTCCAGGTAGTCGGTGAACGTGCGGGTGGACGGCGTGGCGCGGCGTGCCAAGGGAGGGCTCCAGGTGCTTCGGGGTTCCCGTGCAGCGTAGTCACCGCGCGTCTCCTACCGAGACGACCGTCGGCGTGTGTTGGCCACGGTGGACCTCAACTCCCGCCCGGCGTCCGTCCGCGCTCGTACGGTCGCGGGATCCGAGACGAGGGGGAAGCGGGATGGACACGAGGGAACGCCTGTGGGGCATGGTCACGGGGTACTGGGTGTCCGGGGTCGTGCGAGCGGTCGCCGAGCTCGGGATCGCCGAGGTCCTCGCCGCGCGGGCGCTGGGCGTCGAGGACATCGCCACGTGGTGCGGGACCGACCCCTCGGCGACCGCCCGGCTGCTGCGCGCGGCAGTGGCACTCGACCTCGTCTCCTTCGACGAGCGGACGGCCCGGTTCGAGACGACCCCGCTGCTCGACGCCCTGCGGCCGGACGCGCCGGACTCCCAGTACGGGATCGCGCTCGGGTTCACGACGCCCGCGCGGTTCCTGCCGTGGGCCGACCTGGCGCAGTCGGTGCGGACGGGCGAGCGCGAGGCGCCCAAGATGCTCGGCGCGGAGCTGTACGAGTACCTGGAGAACCACCTCGAGGAGGGCTCCCACGTCACGCTCGCGATGACGGCGACGACCGTGGCGGCCGTCCGGGACGTGGCTCCGCTGATCGGCACGACGGCGGGCGAGGTGGTGGTGGACGTCGGCGGCGCGGCGGGCGCTTTCCTGCACGGGGTGCTGGCGCTGGACCCGACGCTGCGCGGGGTCGTGCTCGAACTGCCGCAGGTCGCCGCGCGGGCCGCGGCGCTGGCCTGGGAACGCGGTCTGCTCGACCGGGTCACGGTGGTGGCGGGCGACTTCTTCGCGCGGGTGCCGGAGGGCGATCTGCTGGTGCTGAAGGAGGTCCTGAGCGACTGGGACGACCGGCAGTGCGTGCGGATCCTGCGCAACTGCGCGGAGTCGTTGCGGCCCGGTGGCCGGGTCGTGGTGGTGGAGCCGCTGCTCGGCGCGATCGGCGACGAACCGGAGGACGCGGCGCTGGGCGACCTGGACACGCTGCTGCACCTGCCAGGACGGGGTCGCGGGGTGCCCGAGTTCGAGCGGCTGTTCCGGCTCGCCGGGCTGCGGCTGGCCAAGGTCGTCCCGACGGCGGGTCGCTTCCACGTGCTGGAGGCCGTGACACGGAAGGTTGTTCGAATTCGAAACAACGGGTAGGCTTGGTTCAACTTTCAACTACCTGCCCGGAGACCGACCATGACCAGGATGCCGTCGCTCTACCTGTCCCACGGCGCACCCCACCTCGCCGACGACCCGATCTGGCCGGACGAGCTGGCCGCGTGGTCGGCGGACCTGCCGAAGCCGACGGCGATCCTGATGGTCTCCGCGCACTGGGAGGAAGCGCCGCTGACGATCAGCGCGACGACCACCGTGCCGCTGCTCTACGACTTCTACGGCTTCCCCGAGCACTACTACCACGTCCAGTACGCCGCGCCCGGCGCTCCGGAACTGGCCGAACGGGTCCGCAAGCTGCTGCGCACCCCGCAGACCCCCGTGCACCAGGACCCGACCCGCGGCCTGGACCACGGCGCGTACGTGCCGCTGAAGGAGATGTTCCCGGACGCCGACATCCCGGTGCTCCAGATCTCCATGCCGACGCTGGACCCGAACGAGCTGATGCTCATCGGCCGCAAGCTCGCGCCGCTGCGCGACGAGGGCGTGCTGATCGTGGGCAGCGGCTTCTTCACGCACAACCTCCGCGCGCTCAGCCAGAGCGGTCGGGTGACGAGCGTGATGGCCGAGTTCGACGACTGGGGCAGGCGCACGCTGGAGGCCCACGACCTGGACGCCCTGCTCGACTTCGAGCACAAGGCCCCGGCGTGGCGGCTCGCCCACCCGCGCACCGAGCACTTCGCGCCGTTGTTCGTCGCGCTCGGCGCGGGCGCGGACGACCTGGAGTCGCAGCGGACCGTCATCGACGGCTTCTGGATGGGGCTGGCGAAGCGCTCGATCCAGCTCGGGTGATCATATGGTTCGAATTTGAACAATACGGTAGACTCCCCGGTATGGCGGAACCGAAGTGGCTCGACGCTCGCGAACTCGAGGCCTGGCAGGGCTGGCTCGAGGTGAGCACGATGCTCAACCGCCGGGTCGAGCAGCAGCTCAAGGATGAGGCAGGCCTGTCCCACCCGCAGTTCGAGGTGCTGACCAGGCTGTCGGCCGCGCCGGGCGGCGAGCTGCGGATGACCGAGCTGGCGGGCGCCGCCCTGACGTCCAAGAGCGGCCTGACCTACCAGGTCGCCCAGCTGGAGAAGACCGGGCTGGTGCGCCGCCGGACGTGCGAGTCCGACGAGCGCGGCATCATCGCCTGCCTCACCGAGGAGGGCTGGCGGAAGCTGCGCGAGTCCGCGCCGGGCCACGCCGCCCTCGTCCGCGACCTGTTCCTCGACGGGCTGACGCGCAAGCAGTTCACCGCGTTCGCCGAGGGCATCGAAGCGGTCCGCCTCCGGTTGCGCTGCCAGGAATAAATCACCGCAAGTCGGACAAACAGCATTTTCCGACTGGTCACCATCGTGAATTAGTGGACAAATCCCGACCCACCCGCGGACAACAGCAGGACAGAACATTCCCGCACCCCCGACGAGGCTTGAACGGTCCTTAGGATTCGTCGAGCCCCGAACGGGAGGTGCGCTGTGCCGGAATTCCCCCGCGATCCGTCGGTCGGGTTCCGCGGCTCACTCCCGGCCGCCGGAAACCTCCGCCACCGCCGAATGCCCGCAGAGCGCGGCGATCTTCGTCGTCGCCTGTTCCAGCGCCACGACATCGGCCTTCCTGGAATCGGCGATCTTCCCCAACGCCTCGGCGTCGGCCTGCAACGAATCGCTGCCCTCGTAACGCCCGGCCACCGAGGACAACACGTTCGCCTCGTGGAAAACCCCGTCGGCGAAACGACCCGGATCGCCCGCGAACACCGCCCCCATCTCCAGGTAGGCGTCGCACACCTCACCGGCCGACGCGGGACTGGCGGCACACCCCGCGGTCGCCAGCGCGACCACGGCGGACAGGAGCAGGACTCGTCTCATCGGGGATCACCAGATCCACACGACGAAGCGGCCGCCGCGGAACAGGTACGCCGAGTAGGCGGCGCAGATCCCGGCGGGCACCAGCAGGCCGATGGACTTGTCGAACCCCAGGTAGCAGCACACGGCGGCGATGAGCGCGTAGTAGATCCAGGCGAGCGAGCGCTTCTTCGCGGGCCTGGTGGACGAACTGGTCACGGCGTTTCCTCCGGTCGGTCAGGCGGGGTCGTCGGTGCGGGACGCGGTGCGGTTCTGGTGCCACACCAGCGCCAGGCGCGCGACGGCCCCGATCGGGACCACGTAGACGAAGCTGGGAAAGGTGAAGGTCCCGTAGCTCTGCGAGGCGACGTAGAACCCGTATCCGGCGAACAGCACCCCGCACAAAGCGAAGAGGAGCCGTTCCTTCGGTTCCAGCACCGGGGCCGCGGCGACGGCGAGCAGCACCATTCCACCGATGACCGCGAAAACCTCGTACGCGCTCCAGTACACGATCGACACCTTTCCCCGTGGTGAATGAGCACTCATGAGAAACCTCGAACAGCGGCCGTGTACAGAATCGGCGCGAATCCCGGACGACGTCGGACGGGGACCACTTCCCGGACACCGCGCCACCACCAGCGGGAAGGCGTTCCCGTTACCGGCGGGACGTCTTTTCTCGATAACGGAGTCGGAGGAGGGCGGAATGGCCACCGGTAGTCCCGACGTGCTCGTCGACCCGGACCGGTTCACCGACCGGAGCCAGTTCGGGGCGGGGCTGACCGCCGTGCGGGAACGGGCCGGGCTCTCGATCCGCGACCTCGCCAGGGCGTTGCGCATCCCGCCCGCGACGGCGGGCGACTACTGCTCCGGCCGCACGCTGCCACCCGCGCGGATGGCGCCGGTGCTCACCGGGTTCCTGGGGTTGTGCGGCGTCCACGACCGCGCCGCCGTGGACGCCTGGCAGCGGGCGCTGCTGCGGCTGCGGCACGACGGCGCGCACACCGCGCCCTCCCCGTATCCGGGGTTCGCGGCGTTCGACCGCCACGACGCCCGCTGGTTCCACGGTCGGGGCCGGCTCGTCGCCGAGGCGCGCGAACGGGTCGAGGACCGTAGAGACACGGGTGGTGTGGTCGTGGTCGTCGGCCCGTCCGGGTCGGGCAAGTCGTCGTTGCTGCGCGCCGGTCTGCTGCCCGCCCTGCACGGGTGGACGTCGACCGTCCTCACCCCGACCCGCAACCCCTGCCGCGACCTGTCCGACCGGCTGTGCCGGGCGTTGTCGCTCGACGCCGACGACCTGGACCGCGCCCTGCACACCGACGCCCTGACCGCCCTACTGCGGCAGGCCCGTCCCGCGCACGGGCTCGTCGTGGTCGTCGACCAGGCCGAGGACCTGTTCCACGCCCCAAAGCACGCGGTCCTCGACGCGCTGGCCGCCGTCACCGCCGCCGCGGGCGTCGTCGTGCTGGGCCTGCGCTCGGACGCGCTCGCCGAGGCCGCCCGGCACCCGCTGGTGGCATCGGCCGCGCAGGTCGCCGTGACGCCGATGAGCGAGGCGGAGTTGCGGGAGGCGATCGAGGCCCCCGCCCGCGCCGCGGGACGGCCGCTCGAACCCGGCCTGGTCGAGATCCTGGTCCGCGACCTGGCCCCGCCGCCCGCCCGGCGCGCGCTGGGCGAGGCCCACGACCCCGGCGCGCTCGGCCTGCTGTCGCGGTCGCTCCTGGCGACCTGGGCTCAACGCAGGCGCGGCCGCGTCACGGTCGCCGACCACCTCGCGACCGGCGGCGTCCACGGCGCGGCGGCCGACGCCCTCGCCGCACTGCCCGCCACCGCCGAGCACCAGTTCCGCGCCGTCCTCGACGGCACGTGGACCGGCCCGCTCAGCGAGCTGGAACCGTTGGTGCGGGCCCGTTTGCTCACCGTCGACCACGACGGGGTCACGCCGGTGCTCGGCCGGGCCCTGTCGCGCGCGGTGGGCTAGGACGTCAGACCAGTTCCCCCACGAACCGGTCCTCGAAGTGCCGCTCGGCGAACGCGATGAAGCGCTCCACGTCCCGCACCGCCGACGGCGCTCCGAACGACACCCGCACGGTGCCCCCGCTGGGCAGGCCGACGACGTCGAGCGAGTCCGCGGTGCCGTGCTTGAGCAAGGCGCGCAACGACTTCGGGCACAGCTCGGCCGCGTTGGAGCCCGCGCCGGGGTTGCCGAAGCAGCCGGTGCGCAGGGAGATGCCCGCGCCGGTGGCCTCGTTCGCGACGAGGGCGGGGTCGAGGACGTGACCGGACGGGTCGAGGAAGTTGAAGCTCACGATGCCGCCGCGGGCCGAGGTCGTCGTGGGGCCGTAGACGCGGGCCATGGGCAGGCCGTTGCCGTGGCGCAGCGTCGTGAGGCGCTCCAGGAACCAGCCGGTCAGGTAGCGGACGCGGCGGGAGATCAGCTCCACGCCGGTGTCGGCCAGCAGCGCCAGTCCCACCTCGACGTCCGGGATGGACAGGAAGTTGAGGCTGCTGTCCTCCAACGCCTTGCGGGACAGGCGGGACAGCGCGTCGCGGCGGACGACCAGGCAGCCGACGCCGGTCGGGTAGCCGAAGACCTTGTACCAGCTCACGGTCACGAAGTCGGGGCGCACCAGGCTCAGGTCGAGACTGTTCGTCGGCAGGTACGCGGCGGCGTCGAGCAGGACGTCGTAGCCCCGGTCGTGGGCGATGTCGATCCAGCCGAGCGGGTGCTGCACGCCGGTGAACCCGCTCTGCGCGGGGTAGGCGAACAGGCCGCGCCTGCGGTCGGGGCGCTTGCGGCCGAGCGCGGAGATGACGGTGCTGGTGGAGATCCGCAGGTCCGGCCGCTGGGTCGCGATGACGGTGGTGGCGCTGTGGCCCGCTTTCGCGAACGCGCGCAGTCCGTCGACCGACTCGTGGTTGTCCGAGGTGAGCACCAGCCTGCCGTGCCTGCCGAACGGGTACCGCTCGCCGACCAGCCGGGCGGCGGCGCTGGCGTTCGCGGTGAAGACGACCGTGTACTCGTGCGGCGACGCGTTGAGGTGGCGCAGGACGGCGTGCCGCGCGTGGTCGATCGCGGGGGCGGTGGTGCTCGGGCTGCCGGGCAGGATGCCCTGCATCCGCCGCTGGTGCGCGCGGTGCTGCGCCGACGCGGCCAGGCCGGAGCCCGCGTAGTCGAGGTACAGGTGGTTCTGCTCGTCGAGGTAGGCGTACTCCGTGCGGCGCAACCGGTCCAGACCGCGGGTCAGCTCGTAGCCGGGGTAGCGCGCCAGGAACTCGGCGGGCTCGTCGGCGTTGCGCGCTGTCAGCACGTGGTCGGTGTGGCGTGAGGTCATCTTTGCTCCCCGCGGTGAGATGACGGTGGACGGCAACAATTCGCCGAATGGGAATACGCGACCCGGACAACGCGGGGAGGCGTTGTCAGAACATACCCCTCGCAGGGCCCCGGAACTGGGACTTCCGCGTTGTTGTCGGGAAGGCCACAGCGATGTATCCGTGATCTTCTCGGGGAATAACGGAAAGCCGCAACAATGTGGAACAGCCGTTCGCCATCGCCCGTCCGTTGTTCGGAACTCGTTGTCCGCCGGACAGGACGGCACTGGACAACGTGCCCGACTGGTACGAAGTGGGCATGGGAGAACGGTTCAAGGTGTGCTTCTCCGCGAGCCTCATCGCGTTCGCGCTGGTGGCGGGAGCGGTCGGGTCGGGCCCGCAGGGCGGGATCGTGGTCCGGATCGCGGCCTCCCTGCTGTTCCGCCCGTAGCGCCGGTGTGCGTTCGACCACCGAACGCCTCCCGTTCGGCCACACTTGGGCCGTTCGGCTTCTCGGTCCGGGACGCGGTGACTACGGTCGCCACATCCATTCGGTCACGGTCCCGCGGGGGTTTTCAGCGTGCTTGGCGAACACGGTCGAGCGGAGTCCCTCGGTGACAGCGCGCCGGCTTCCGCGATCGTCGGGGGTCGATTCCTCCGGTCCGAGAACGGGAAGCGCACGGTCACCCGGCGGCCCGACGGCGGGCTCGACCACGTGATGACCCTGGCGCACACCGCGTCCTTCGCGTCGATCCTGTCGGCCGAGGAGGCGCGGGCGCTCGACCTGCCGGGCACGCGTCTCACGTGGCGCTTCCTCAAGGACGACGGCCGCTCCGACTGGACGCTGGTCCTGGTCGACGACCGCGACGCCGTGGTGTGGGTGCACCGCAAGGGCCACTTCCCCGACGGCTACCGGCCCACCGAGCCCGACCCCGCGGCCGCGGGCCCGGTGGAGGAGCGCGAGTTCTCCGAGGCCTGGATGGACGAGGGGCTCGGGATGGAGGGCGTCTACTGCGTGACGCTCATCCACAACATCACGCCGGACGAGGCCCTGCTCCGCTTCGGGGCCCCCGAGGACGCGATCTTCACGGCCACGTGGCCGGAGTTGTTGGAGCGGGCCAACTTCGAGGAGGCCGACGTGGAGGACCACGTCGTCGCCGCCTTCCCGCTCGGCCCGCACACCCTGCTCGTGGAGGACAACGGCTGGCACGGCGTCCGCCGCCCGGACCTGTCCGCGGGCACGTTCGCCGTCTCCTCCTATTGCAGCGTCAACGCCGACACGGCGTTCGTCGTCAGCCGCGACGGCGTCGTCCTGGCCTCCCTGGACGAACTGGAGCCCAGTTCCGCCGAGGGCGCGGACCCCGGCGTGCTCACCGAGGCGCTGGCCGAGATGGGCATCGACGACCCGGAGGCGTTCGACGAGGACGAGGACAACTTCCTCGACGACCTCGAACTCCTCTGCCGCCTCACCGGCGTGAGCCCCACGGTCGCCGACGTGACCAGGCCGACGAGGGTCGCGATCATCGTCGGCGGCTAGCCCGGAAAAACTTCCCGAAGTTTTTCTCGCGGCCGTGTCGAATGGCGTCGAGCCCGTTCGACGTGTGTGCAGAAGGCCGGCAACGGACCGGCCTCCCGCTCACCGGAGGCTCGAGATGACCACCACGACCACCACCGCGTCCACCGTCACCACCACCGCCCCCGTCAAGCCGCTGGTCCTCCCCGCGCTGGTCGCGGTGGTCGGGGCCTCGGTCGCCACCGCGGCCGTCGCGGGCGTCGGGAACCTCGCCGGGATCAGCCTGAACGTCAGCGGGGCGCCCATCCCGGTGCCGGGGTTCGCCACGCTGACCGCCGTCTTCTCGCTGGTGGGCCTGCTGCTGGCGCTGGGGCTGCGGCGCTTCGCCCGCCACCCGCGCACGGCGTTCGTCCGCACGACGGTCGCGCTCACGGCGTTGTCGCTGGTGCCGGACGTGCTCGCGGACGCGGCCACGGCCACGAAGGCCCTGCTGATGCTGACCCACCTGGTCGCCGCGGTGATCGTGATCCCGGCCATCGCCCGCCGCCTCGCGGCGTGACCTACCGCTGCACCAACCCGTTGAGGTGCGCGTACACGACGGCGTGCACCCGGTCGCGGAGTCCGAGCTTGGCCAGGATCCGCGACACGTGGGTCTTCACGGTCTCGTCGCCCACGTGCAGCGCCGCGGCGATCTCGGCGTTCGTGTGCGCCGCGGCCACCAGCAGCAGCACCTCGTGCTCCCTCGCCGTCAACTGGTCCAGGCCCGGTGCGGCGGCGGGGGGCGCGATGCTGCCCGCGAAGCGGGACACCAGCCGCTGCGTGACGGACGGGTCGATGAGCGCGTCCCCCCTGGCCGCCACGCGGATGGCGCTGATCAGCTCCTC
Source organism: Umezawaea sp. NPDC059074 (assembly GCF_042738955.1). Taxonomy (NCBI): domain Bacteria; kingdom Bacillati; phylum Actinomycetota; class Actinomycetes; order Pseudonocardiales; family Pseudonocardiaceae; genus Umezawaea; species Umezawaea sp. NPDC059074. Next base: position 15,044 of record NZ_JBHYHC010000110.1, on the reverse strand, counting down.
CGGCGGCAGGCTCTTGAGCAGGAACCCGCTCGCGCCCGCCCGCAGCGCCCGGTAGACGTACTCGTCGCTGTCGTACGTGGTCAGCACGACGACCTTCGTGCGGTTGTCCGGCGCGGCGAGGATCGCCTCGGTGGCGCTCAGGCCGTCCAGCTTGGGCATGCGGATGTCGAGGACGGCCACGTCCGGGCGCAGGCGGGCGACCTCGGTGACGGCGGCGCGGCCGTCGGCGACCTCCGCGACGCACTCGAGGTCCGGCTGGGTGTCGAGGATGGCGCGCATCCCCGAGCGGAGCATGGCGTGGTCGTCGGCGAGCAGGACGCTCAGCATCGTGTCGGGTTCTCCAGGGGGAAGGCCACGGCGGTGCGCCAGGTGCGGCCGTCGGGTTCGAGCCCGCAGGTCGTGACGCCGTTGAACAACCGCGCGCGGTTGCGGATGCCCTCCAGGCCGCGGCGGTGGCCGTCGGGGCGGGCGCCGACCAGCGCGGGCACGCGGTTGGTGGTGCTCAGCGCGAGGGAGTCGTCCCGGTAGGCCAGTTCCACGTCCACGCCGGACGGGTCGCCGTGGCGCAGGGCGTTGGTCAGCATCTCCTGCGCGATCCGGTACACCGTGATGTCCAACGACTCCGGCAGCGCGCGCGGGTCGCCGGACGTCGTGAGCCTGGCCGGTATCCCGGCGGCGCGGACGCCGTCGAACAGCTCGTCGAGGTTGTCCAGCCCCGGTTGCCGGGCGCCGTCGGCGTGGTCGCCGTGCAGCAGGTCGAGCAGGTGCCGCAGGTCGACCATCGCGGCGCGGCTGGCGGTCTCCACGGCGCTCAACGACGACGTGAGCGGCGCGTTCCCCTTGTCCAGCCCCAACCTCGCGGCCCCGGCGTGCAGGTTGATGGCGCTCACGTGGTGCGCGATCACGTCGTGCAGGTCGCGGGCTATGGAGCTGCGCTCGGCGGCGAGCGCCTTGGCCAACGACTCCTCGGCGTCCCGCCGCTCGCGTTCGGACCGCTGCTCCAGTTCGGCGATGTGGCCCCGCCGGGCGGTGGTGAAGCGGCCGACCAGCCACGGCAGGACCGCGCCCTTGACCACCTCCACGGGCAGCAGCTTCAGGTCTCCCACGCCGAGGTAGTAGGCGAAGTGGGTGGCCACCATGCCCGCGATCATGACGGCGAGGGTGGCGAACGCGGGCACCCCGACGAGCCAGGCGCCCGCCCGGTAGGCGGCGACCATCATGCCCGCGTTGTTGCCCGCCCCCCTCAGCGGACGCTCCAGCAGCAGCGGTATCGCGATGAACACCGCCACGTGCGCCACGGCCACGACACCGGACCGGCGAGCCGGACCGGCGAGCAGCACGTCGACCGCCGCGACGGCGATCAGGCACACCACGACGATCGGCGGCGACGGCACCGGAGCCCTCGACACGAAGACCCACACGTCGACGAACAGGCACACCAGCGCCACCAGCAGCGACTGCCGGGTCAACGACACCCTGGGGTCCCCCGCGCGCTTCCACATCCCCCTCACCCGGCCAATCCTCCGGCACCCCGCCCCGTCCGCGAGTCCCCCTCCAGGGGGATCCATGGTCCTCCCAGGGTCAGGGGTCCCCTGCTCGGGGGACTCGGGTTCACCCCGTGCTGTGACGCTTCCGCGCCTGGGGATCCCTAGGTTCGGTGTCGATGGGGGCGGTGATGAGGACAGTTCTGGTGATCTTGTGCGCGGTCGGTTTCGCCTGGGGCGGCGCGCTTCCGGCGTTCGCCGACGGTGCTCCCGGCGGGGGCGACGTCCAGGTGGCGCAGACGTTGGGCGACCGCGAGCTGACCGTGGTGGTCCGGCGGGTCGAGCCGGTGCCCGGTCCGGTGCACGTCGACGTCGTGACGCACGTCGGCAGCCCGCCCGGCGACCTGCGGCTGCGGTTGAGCCGCGACGGCGTGGTGGTCAGCGAGACGACCGTGCGGCTCACGGCGAAGCCGGGGTTCCACTCCGGCGCGCTGCGGGTGGACGGGCCCGGACCGTGGGAGCTGGCGCTGGACGACGGGCAGCGGGTCGCGACGATCCCGTTCGTGGTGCCCGCGCGGGTGCAGTCGCCGCCGCAGAACGCGGCGTTCGGCGGGTTCGTCGCCGCGGGGGCGTTGATGCTGGTGACGCTCGTGGTGGCGCTGCGCGGCAGGCCGACCGCGGCGTTCGTCCCGGCGGCGGGGGTGGTCGCGGCGCTGTCGGTCGCGGTCACGGCCGCGCTGCTGTCGGCGTCCGTGCCACCCCTGCCCGCGCCCGGCCGGGACCAGGACCCGACGGTGGACTCGGTGACCGACCCGTACGCGAACGCCCAAGCGTCCACAACGGACTACTCGCGGCCGCCCGCCACGCTGGTGGCGACGGTGGACGGCGACCTGCGGCTCGCGCTGACCGACGGGTCGACCGGCCGCCCGGTCGACGACCTCCTGGTGCACGACAACGCGTTGGCGCACCTCGTGGTGGTGTCGCCGAGCGGGAGGCTGTGGCACCTGCACCCGGTGCGGGTCGGCCCCGGCGACTACCGGGTGAAGCTGGACGCGCCGGAGGCGGGCCGGTACGCGGTGGCCGTCGAGATCGCCCGGCGCGGCGGCGGACGGCAACTGCTCCGCACCACGCTCACCCTGGCCGCGACCGGCACGACCGCGCCCGCCACCGACGACACCGCGCTCGACCGGCGGATCGCCGCGGCGGGCGAGCCGAGCACGATCACCGCGCGCTACGGGACGGCCGACCTCCAGCCGTGGCTGGGGATGCTCGGCCACCTGATCGTCGTCGGCCCGGTGACCGGCGAGATCGCCGACGCGCCGGTGTGGGGGCACGTGCACTCGATGGTCCCGCCGACGCCGGGGCGGCCGGACAAGCCGGACGAGAGCGTGGCGGCGTTCGGGCCGGACGTGCCGTTCACCTACACCTTCCCGCTGCCCGGCCGGTACCTCGTGTGGGCGCAGGTCGAACGCGGCTACGCGGTGCGCACCACGCCCGCGGTGATCGACGTCCCGGCGAGCGCGGGAGAGGTCCGATGAGCAAGCGCACGATCCTCGCCTGCGCGGCGCTGGCGGTGGTGGTCGCCCTGGTGGCGCTGGTCTTCCGCGCCACCAGGGCCGACGAGCCGATGACGGCGACCGCCTCCACCCCGCGCTACACCGTCCGGCTCTCGGTCGCCGACCCGCGCACCGGCCCGAACTCCATCGGCCTGGAGGTCACCGACCCGGCGGGCACGCCCGCGAAGCCCTCCGAGGTCACCGTCGAACCGGTGATGCCGCAGATGGGCCACGCGCTCGCGCCCGTGACCGCCGTGCCCGAGGCGCCGGGCCGGTACCGCGCCGCCACCACGGACCTGCCGATGGCGGGCCCGTGGCAGATCACCGTCTCGCTGCGCGACGCGAGCGGTGTCGACCACGTCGTCTTTCCACTGCTGGTGAAGGGATAAGGGGAACCGAACATGGATCTCACCGCGTCGGGGGCCTCCGCGGCCACGACGACCAAGGCCGTGCCGCGCGGGGTGACCGCGGCGAGCTTCGTGCTGGGCGGCACCGTGCTGTCGCTGACCGGGTTGACCTGGGACATCCAGTGGCACACCGACGTCGGCCCGGACACGTTCTTCACGCTGCCGCACCTGCTGCTGTACTCGGGCAGCGCGTTCTCCGGCATCGCGAGCCTCGTGGTCGTGCTGCTGACGACGGCGGCCCAGCGCTCGGGCCGTCCGGTCGACCCGGTGGTCGGCGGCCGGGCGGTCGCGGTGTTCGGCCGCACGTTCGCCGCGCCCGTCGGCTACCTGATCTCCGGCATCGGCGCCGCGTCGTTCCTGCTCTACGGCCTGTGGGACCAGTGGTGGCACGGGCTGTACGGGTTCGACGCGGTGATCGCCTCGCCGCCGCACATCGGCCTGCTGCTGTCGATCACCATCACGATGGTCGGCGCGGTCATGGTGTTCGCCGTGGTCCGCTCGCAGACGTGGGGCCTGGCGTGGGCGCTGATCTCGCTGGCGGTGCTGCTGACGTTCAGCACGGTGACGGCGATCGGCCTGTCGCAGGTGAACGTCGGCAACCTGAACACGGTCACCATCGGCCTGTCGTTCCTGTGCGTGCTGATCGTCGTCATGGGCGCGCGCCTGCTCGACCGGCCGGGCGGTGCGCTCGGCGTCGCCGTGCCGGTGGCCGTGCTCCAGGCCGTGTACTGGTGGTTCTCGCCGTGGGCGACGGAGACCTACGCGAACGCGATCGGGCTGCCGCTGCGCGACTACGTCGACGGCGTGCCGGGCCTGCCCGCGCTGATGCCGATGTGCCTGCTCCTGGTCGCGCTGGTGATCGAGGGCCTGCTGGCCGTCGGGCGGCGCGACGGCCGGTCGCTGCGGACGTTCGGGCTGCTCGCGGGCGCGGTCGGCGGGCTGCTGGTGGCGGGGCTGGACCCCGTCCAGCGCGCCTGGCTGCACGGCAACGGCTTCCCGTCGGTGTCGTCCATGGTCGGCACGGCGGTGGCGGGCCTGGTGTTCGGGGCGGCGGGCGGTCTGCTCGGCGTGCGGTTCGGCGGGATGCTGCGGCACCTCGCCCCGGTTCGGGAAGGGCGGTAGCGCCATGAGGAAGACCGTTGTGGCGCTGCTCGGCGTCGTGGGGCTGCTGTTCGGCACGGCCGGGACCGCGCTCGCCTACGAGCCGGTGAACGTCGTGCACACCGAGCAGGTGCAGGTCGGGCCGTACGCGCTGACCGTGGGCTTCAGCACGTGGCCGGTGAAGGCGCTCCAGTCGTTGGACTTCACCTTCGTCCCGGACGGCGGGATCGAGGGGAAGAGCGGGACGTTGTCGCTGGTCAGGCCCACGGGGAAGCGGTCGAGCAGGCTGGAGCCGCTGGTGCGGCACCCGCGCAAGCTGGACGTGTGGGGCCTCGACGTCCGGGCCCTGCCGGATCCGGGTGACTGGAAGTTCGTGTTCGCCGTCACCGGCCCCGACGGGCCCGGCGAGGGCGAGCTGGTGCTGCCGGTCCAGGAGCAGCCGGGTCCCCCGATGGGGGTGAGCTGGGCGATCAGCACCGTGCCCCTGTTCGGCCTGGTGGCGCTGATCGTGATCGCCTGGCGGCGCACCCGCGAGGACACCTCGGTTTAGTGCCGGACGGCTTCCTGGGGAAGACTGGGGTCGACACCCGACTCCCCAGGAGGCCGACCTCTCGTGCGACGCAGGAGCATTGCGACAACGCTGGGCGCCCTGGCCCTTGGCGCGATGCTCGCCGCCACCTTCCACCAGGAGGTGGCGCCGAGACTCGGTCTCCCGGACACCGTCGTCGCCGCCGGGTCCGAGGGCGGTGGCCAGCCGCAGGCGGCGGCCCCGACCAACCCGTGCGCGCCGGTCATCGCCGGGCTCTCCCAGAGGCAACAGCTCGCGCAGCTCCTCCAGGTCGGGGTGAAGCCGGAGAGCGCGGAGGACGCGCTGTCGATCGTGAACGCCGAGCAGGTCGGCGGCATCTTCATCGGCGGCGACGCGCCCGGCCTGCTGACCGGCGGCGCGTTGGCGCTGGTCAGGGCCGCGTCGAAGCTGCCGATCACGGTGTCGGTCGACGACGAGGGCGGCCGCGTCCAGCGGATCGACGCGATGGACGGCAACCTGCCGAGCGCCCGCGCGCTGGTGGCGGCGAACAGCCCCGAGCAGGTGCGCGCGCTGGCCAAGACGCGCGGCGAGCAGCTGCGGGCCAGGGGCGTGACGATGGACCTCGCGCCGGTCGTGGACACCACGGCGGCCGACGACAACACGGTCATCGGCGACCGGTCGTGGAGCGCGGACCCGGCCGTGGCCCGCAAGTACGCCGAGGCGTTCGCGGCGGGCCTGCGCGACGCGGGCGTGCAGTCGGTGCTCAAGCACTTCCCCGGCCACGGCAACGCGAGCGGCGACTCCCACCAGGGCCTGGTCACCACTCCCCCGCTGGCCGACCTGAAGGCCAAGGACCTGCTCCCGTACCAGGACATCGCGGCCTACGGCCCGGTCGCCGTGATGGTCGGCCACCTCGACGTGCCCGGCCTCACCGACGGCACACCCGCGACCCTCAGCCCCGCCGCCTACCGGCTGCTGCGCACGGACTACAAGTTCGACGGCCTGGTCATGACCGACGACCTCGGCGCGATGAAGGCCGTCACAAACCTCGTCGACCTCCCCGAGGCCGTCCGCCAGGCCCTCGCGGCGGGCGCGGACGTGGCCCTGTGGTCCAGCGGCGGTCGGGTAGGCGAGGTGCTGGACGCCCTGGAGGCCGCGGTCGGCAACGGCAGCCTGCCGAAGGACCGCGTGTCCGAGGCGCTGCACCGCGTGCTCAAGGCGAAGGGCGCCTGCTGACCGGGAGCCGAATCCGACGCCGGGCCGGTCGAGCCCGCCGTCCGCATCACGGACACGCGACCAGCGGGTGAACCGGATCCGGGCTCGCGAGACCCGCGTCACGTGGTAGCCGATCCCCCGCCTCCCAAGACGGGATCCGGTCCCGACCGCCGACGACGTCCCCGCAGACCATGAGCTGTGCCGCGACAAACCACCGGATCGAAGTGTCGGAAATTTTCCCATCGACACGCACACCGGACGACAAATCACCTCACCATTCGGCATTCCCCAAACTATCCGCATGATTTAAGCTCACATGCGGCGTCGGGGCGCATACCCGCCCAAGCGCCGCATATGGGGGGAAAATGAATGGAATGGTTGAATTTCGCGTGCTCGGACCACTGGAGATCAGGGTATCGGGCACAGCGCGGCCACCCGGAAGCCCGAAGCAGCGAACGGTACTCGGAATGCTGCTCGCCAAGTCGAACCACATCGCCACTCATGACGAACTGATCGACGAGTTGTGGGGCTCGAATCCCCCCGCGTCCGGCATGGCCAACATCCGCAGTTACGTGGCACGCATCCGACAACTGCTCCCCGCCGATCAGTTGGGCCGCTTGCAGGCCCGGCCCGCCGGGTATTGCTTGGCGGTGGAGCCGGACGAGCTGGACCTGTCCGTTTACACGAGGTTGTCGACGCTCGGCCAAGCGGCGCTGAACAAGGGGGATGTCGTTGCCGCGACGCTGCACTTGGGGCAGGCGCAGGGACTGTGGCGCGGCGAGGCGTTCGAGGGTGTCGCACACGGCCCCCGACTCGGCGCGTTCACCAGCGCGGCCAGGGAGCAGTGGCTGACCTCGGAGGAGAGCCTGCTGGAAGCCAGGTGCCGGTACGGGGTGGACTTCTCGGTCGTCAACGCGCTTCGTTCCTACATCGACTCGAATCCTTATCGGGAACGAGCGTGGCGATTACTGGTGCAGGCCCTCGACGACCTCGGTGCACGATCCTCCGCGCTGGCCGCCTACGAAGAAGTGCGCGCGCTTCTCGCCCGCGACCTCGGAGTGGATCCCGCCCCAGAATTACGTGAATTGCACAGGACGATCCTCGCCGGGCGAAGACGAATCCTGAGCAGCACGCCGTCGAACGTTGTGCACACACCCCGTGAACTACCAGCCGATGTCGCTGTGTTCATCGGACGGAATGATGAAGTCGCCCAACTGGATTCGGCGCTGACCCCGGATGGCGCCCCAGCCCACAGGCCGAAGATCGTGGCGGTCGTCGGGCCCGGTGGATGCGGCAAATCGGCGCTCGCCGTGCACGCGGCTCATCGCGCCGCGGGCAAGTACCCGGACGGACAGCTCTACGTCGACCTGGGCACGGATGACACCGCATCGCCCGTGGCAGCGCTCCACCGGGTGCTGCGTTCGCTCCTCGGGTCGACCGCGGTGCTCCCCGACCACCTTCCGGAGGCGTCGGCGTTGCTCCGCTCGGTGACTTCCGGTCGGCGGCTGCTCATGGTGCTCGACGACGTGCAGCGCGCCGAGCAGGTACTCGGGTTGATCCCGGCCAGTGGATCGTGCGCGGTGCTGCTCGTCGGGCGAGGAACCCTCGGTCGACCGCATCCGGACCTCCGGCTCCAACTCGGGATGCTGTCCTCGGGAGAAGCGGTCGACCTGGTGAGGAGCACATCGGGCTTCCCGCACGACGAGGTGATCGCGTCGATCGCCCAATCGTGCGGGGGCCTGCCACTGGCACTGAGAATCGCGGGAAAGCTGCTGGCCAACCGCCCCCGATGGGTGATCGGCAGCCTGGTGGACCGCCTCTTGGACCCCGCACAGCGCCTCGACGCGCTCGAGGTGGAAGGCCACGCGGTCCGCGACACCCTGCGTCGCCACCACGACCGCATCGCCTGCCGCACGGACGACACGGCACGTCGGGCGGCGCGGTTGTTCGCGATCCTGAGCCGCTCCGCACCGGAACCCGTCGACAGGCTGTCGGCGGCCCGGATGCTGGGCAGCTCACCCGATCTCGCCGACGTGGCGCTCGACTGCCTGGTCGAGGAGTGCCTGTTGGAACGAGTACCACCGGAGCACTACCGGATGCACGACCTGCTCAGGCTGTACGGCGCCGAATCCGGTGACCCGGACAGCGGTTCACGTGCGCAGTTCGACAGCCTCGACGAGCAGGTCGGCTGACTCCGGCGTGATGGCCAGGTCGCTGACGACCTGGCCATCACGCATCCGCACCAGTCGATCGCACCGCGCGGCGACGTGCTGCTCGTGAGTGGCGATCACGATCGTCATGGGGTGCCGGGTTCGCAAGGACTCGAGCAGGTCCAGGATCTCGGCGCCGGTCTTGGAGTCGAGGTTGCCCGTGGGCTCATCGGCCAAGAGGAGCCGGGGGTGGGCGATGAGCGCACGGGCAATGGCGACGCGCTGCTGCTGACCGCCCGAGAGCTGGGACGGCAGCGCACGCTCCCGCCCCTCGAGCCCCACCGCGGCGAGCAGGTCCATCGCACGGGCGGGAGCGTCGAAGTCGACCCGGTACGGCAGGACCGGCGCCAGCACGTTGTCGAGCACGGAGAGCGTCGGAATCAGGTGGTAGCGCTGGAAGACGAACCCGATGCGACTGCGGTAGCGAGCCAACCGACCACGGGACAACGCGGTCACGTCGACGTCGTCGACGGTGATGGAGCCCTCGTCGGGAAGGTCGATCGCGCCGATCAGGTGGAGCAGTGTCGACTTGCCGGAGCCCGACGGACCCGACAACGCGACCACGGTTCCGGCCTCGATCTCCAGGGAGACGTCGTCCACGGCGGCGATGCGCATCTCACCGCTGGTGAAACGCCTGCTGACCGAGGAGACGACAACAGTCGCGCCGCTCATCTCATTCCTCTCCAATGCTCTGGGTGATCGGCAACCGACCGATGATCCACGCGGGCACGCAGGCGGCGCCGAGCGCGAGCAGGACCGAGATGCCCGCGGCGACTCCCGCCACCACCAACGTCACGGAGGTGAAGGCGGTTCCGGTGACCCCGGCGATCGCCGCCAACCCCGCGGCCACGCCCAGCACCGCGCCGAGCACACCGATGCCGAGACCCTCGTAGGCGATCAGGCGGATGACCGCGCCCGTGCTCCACCCGGTCGCACGCAACGTCGCGATCTCGCCCGCGCGTTCCCGGACGTTGATGTAGAGCACGTCGGCCACGGCGGCGATGCCGAGCACCAGGATCGCGGCGACCGCGATCAGGTCGACCTCGCGAACCTGCACCGAAACGGCATCTCCCAGCAGGGTTCCGACGACCGCGCCGTGAAAGCCCCGAACCACGGCCAGCAGCGCCGTGGCACCCGCGATGCCGATCGCGAGGGACAACGCACCGAGCACCGTCCTCCCTGGCGAGCGCCAGAGGTTCGCGATCGCCAGGCTCGCGATCGTGCGGTGACGTCGGGCCGACGTCCGGCGCGACCGGACGACGTTCGGGTGCAAGCCCGCCCCCGGATGGGTGCGCGCGGCCCGCGCCGCCGGGACGACCGCCGCGACCAGGCTGAGCCCGACCGCCACCGGCGCGGCGAGCAGCACTCGCCACGACGGACCTGACAGTGAGCCCAACGAGGACAACGCCGCGGCGAGCCCGACTCCCACGACACCGGCAGCGAGGCCGATCAGCGCGACTTCGCCGAGGAGCGCTTGGAACAGCTTGCGCGGAGGCCATCCGATGCACGCGAGCGTGGCCAGTTCGCGCTGCCGGTCTCGCACCGCCGCGGACACCGCGTTGAAGAGGAACAGCGCGCACACCACCAGGATCAGGACCACGAGAACGGCGCTCTTGTGGTCCAGGGCGCTGATCACCGACACCGCCACCCCCTTGCGGGACCAGTCCTCGACCAAGCGGAGTTCCGGACGACCGTAGTTCCCGGGTCCCAGGGCGATCTGCTGCGGAGCGGGTGAAGCGCCGATGGTGATGTCCACGTCAAGACCGGTGGTGACCGCGATCTGCTCGGCCACGAGCCGGACCCGCTCCTGCGAGACGGCGTCCATGCCCTCGACACCGGCCACCTGAACGCGAACGGACGAAATCGGTGTGTTCGCCTGGGGTGTTCCCGCCAACAAGGTGGGCAGTGCGGACAGGGAGGTGAGCATCATGGGCGGGGTCGCGAGATAGCCACCGGGATTGCTGTTGGGCACCAAGGGCTGGTCGCCGAGAACGCGGCGACTGGCGTCGTCCGCGCCCACCGCTTTCGGCGGGTGGTAGGTCTCCAGGGGCACCGCGGAGAGTTCGGAGAACCCGCGCAACCTGGTCGCGTCGAACACCCCCACGGCGCCCGCGGAAACGAGGTCGCCGCCGGTCTGCCCCGAAAGGAGCTTCGCGAGCGGCCGATTCCCCACGTCCCTGGCGAACCACGGTACGGCGAAACCATCGGTGGTGTTGTTCCCCCACACGGATTTGCGGTCCACCTCCACGACACGCGGTCGCAACGACCCGTCGGGCTGCTGGTCGTACTGCGGCGTACCGGACTGCACGACCACGGTCAACTGCGCGCGCAGTTCGTCGCGCACGGCTTCGGCGTACACGGAAGCCCCGTCCATGCGGACTTCGCCCACCTGGGTGCCGGACGCCGTGCGCACCTGCTCGTAGGCCCGTTCGGCGTCGACACCCGCGATGGCCGGGTCGGCGACCTGCTCGGTGGCGACGATCAACTGCTCGTCGAGTTCGGGGCGATCGGGCACGATGACCGGGATGGACATCCCGTTCAACTCACCCCGCGCGGCGACGTCGGCTCCGTCCAGGTAGCGACCGGAGGCGACAGCGGCGTCGAGTCCCACCAGCTTCGCTTCCTGGTCCGGATCGATTCCGGCGAGCAGCAAGGACATCGGCCACTCGAAGTCGACGGTCAGTCGAGGGGAGATCCGGTGTTCACCGGTCGGGTAGGTGGGGCCCATGTCGAACGAACCGTCCGGGAGCAGGCGCGCGACCAGCAAGCGCTGCCGGTCCCCCACCTCCAGCCCGGTCGCACCGGGCTGCCCGCCGGACGTCTGGCACAGAGCGCGATCGGTGCCGTCCTCCTGGATCTCCACGGGATCGGCGCGCACGCCGGGCCCGCACACCGCGGTCGCGGCCGTGTGGTCCCGGCCGTCGTCGTAGCCCCCCAGCCTGCCAGACGCCTGCCACACCGGCCAGGCGATCACGCGCGTGGTCACGTAGGCGATGTGGGCGGCGTCGTCGTCGAGGCGGGTGAGTCCGCGATCGGCCGCCCATCGTGGGCGGAGGCGCACGGTCTGGGTCGGTTTCGACCGGTCGACGGCGTCCGTCGCGTCGACGGGCGCTCGCAGGGACGTGGTGGCGTACCCCACCATGGCGATCGGCGCCGCGACAGCGACGCCCGGCAAGCGTTTGAGCTGTTCGTACTGGTCGAGGCTGATACCGCCGTACAGACCGGACAGGTAGTTGGGCCGCACGAGGCCGCGGTCGACCTCGAGCGGCGAACGGGCTCCCTTGGGGCGCACCAGGATGTCGTAGGCCGCGCGGTAGTTCGCGTCGACCGTGCCCAGGGTCTGCAATCGCGAGGTGGTCGTGCTGCCGGTGAGCAAGGTGAACCCGGTTGTGGCGACCACTATTCCGAGGAACAACGCGAAAGTGCGGCCACGGCGGTGGCGCACCTGGCCTATCAGCAATGAACGCATTCGCAGTTCCCCACAACTGTGAACCCGTCCGCGGCACAATGGCCGCGGACGGGTGGATTCAACTCAGCAACACCCGTCGAGGTACGACTCCGTAACGGTACCGCTACCGTCGTGCACGTACTCCATGAGGACACTGTTGTAGTTGTGCCCGTTGACGGTGCAGACGATCCAGGGGACGCAGGAGCGACGCCAGTAGTACAGCGCGGAAGCGTCGACCTTCGGCACGAACGCGTCGACGATCCGGTCACCAAAAGCGCGTAGCGTCTTCATCTCATCCCTTTCTCCAGAGTCGGCCGAGCCGCCGACTTCAGCGCCTCCGACGTTATGGCAGAGCGGCATACGACGTGCACATGTTCATGTCACGGCTCTCCCTCGTCGACACGGAGTCGAAAGAGGAAGGGTCCGCTTTGATTCTCGCTGTACACCTCCGAGAGGGGAACGGGCTCGTCCATCAATTGCCATTCGGGTTCCGGCGCGAACTCGGTGCGCATCTTCCGGACGACGGTCGCGAGGACACTCGAAACGGGAACGAAGCCCCAGACGCGCGAGTCGATGCTTTCGCGTGGGTTGTCCCCCAGCAGCACCAGGCTCCCTCGGGGAACCAGGCTGCCCACCGGACAACCCGCCGCTCGCACCACCTCCGCCGGGACGACGTCACCGGCCACCGCGGCGACGCGCTTGACGACCAGGCGCGAGTCGGGGAACGGACTCGCGACGACGACGGCTCCGTTGGCGGGCGCGCCTGACGTCCGACGCGCGAGCACCCTCTGGCCGTCCCGGAAGGTCGGCGCCATGCTCGGGCCGGTCACGTGCACGACGAGCAAGCGCGTCCGAACCCATCGGACGACGACGCCGGAGGCGGCCAGCACGACCGCGACACCCCACCACACACTAGCTCCCGTTCCGAGGCGAGCCAGCGGGTTCGGCATGGCCTTCCACCCGGTAGCCCTTGGCCTGCAACGAGAACAGTCGCCGGTAGTCCCCTTCGCGCTCGAGCAGCTGGTCGTGGGTGCCCTGTTCGACCACCTGCCCCCCGGACAGCACGAGGATCCGATCGGCATCGCGGATCGTGCCGAGCCGGTGGGAGATCAGCACTCTCGTGCGCCCCGATCGGCGCGTGGCCAACCTCTCGTGGACACGGCTCTCCGCCTCCGGATCCAGTCCGGCGCTCGGTTCGTCGAGGATGAGCAGGTCCGGGTCCTCGCGCAGGTAGCTGCGCGCCAACGCGACCCGCTGCCACTGCCCGCCCGACAGCGCCACGCCCGCCGAGGCGTTGGCCTTCTCGACGAACATCCTGCTCAGCATCGTGTCGTAGCCGTCGGGCAGGGACGCGAGCACCTCGTGGACCTCGGCGTTGCGCGCCGCGACCTGAACGCGGTCCCGGTCGGCCGCGACGCTCAGGTCGCCGACGCCGATGTTGTCCGCGGCGGTGAGGTCGTACTCCATGTAGTCCTGGAAAACGGCCCCGAGCCTCCGGCGCAACTCGCTCGTCGGCACATCCCTGATGTCGACGCCGTCCCAGGTGATCGATCCCTTCGTCGGGTCGTAGAAGCGGCACAGGAGCTTCACGAGGGTGCTCTTGCCCGCGCCGTTGACACCGACGACGGCCACGGACTGTCCGCAGTGGATGGTCAACGTCACCCCCCGCAGGATCCAGGGGTGGTCCGGCGAGTAGCGGAACCACACGTCCCGCAGCTCGATCCGATCGCGCAACGCGGGCAGGGCCACCGGGTGGACCGGCGCCGGCAGGTCGGGGCGCGCCCGCAGCACGAACCGGTAGTGGTCGAACTCCAGCAGGGCTTGGTGCGCCGTCGCGATGGTGACCGCGACACCGGCGAGCCCCGTCTGGACCGCGGCGACGGAAGCGGCGAACAGCGTCACCTCACCCACCGAGACCTCACCGCGCACGGCGGCTCGCACGACCCACACCAGGCCCGTTCCCGCGACCACGGCGGCCGCGGCGGCCAAGGCACCCTGAACGAGCACCGTGCCACGGTCCACTTTCTCGCGTGCCGCGTTCGAGGCCCTGCGCTCGTCGAGCATGAGCGACCGGAAGTGGTCGCCGAGACCGAAGAGCCGGATCTCCTTCGCCGCTCGGACGGTGGTCAGCAGTCCCCCGAAGAAGAACTCACGCCGTTCGAACGGTCCGATTCCGTGCTGGGTGCTCGCCCTGCGCCGCGCCAGTGCCATCTCGGCGCCGAGCACGGGCACCGCGGCCACCGCGACGATCAAGGTGAACACGGGGCTGATGGTCCACACCGAGGCGGCGAAACCGCCGACCGTGACCGCGGACTTGCCGACGCCCACCGCGCTGTCGAGCACCTGCGCGGGCGCCCGTTCCCCGGACAGCCTCGCCATCCTGAGCCGGTCGAGGAACTCGGGATCCTCGAAGCGGCCCAGACCGTCGAACTCGTTGATCTTGCGGAAGAGCCGGTCCTGGGCGGCGAGACCGATCGCACGCCGTGCTTGGGCCGAGAAGTACTGCGCGAGGCTCGGCGTCCCCGCCGCCGCCACACCGACCACGGCGAGGAGGACGACGAGCCGGACCGCGGCCTCGGCGCTCGGTTCGGGTCGGACGAGCTGGTCCAGCACACCCTTCGTGCACCACGCGGCGACCACCGGGTAGACGCCCGAGAGCAAGGTGAGCACGACGTACCCCGCCAACTGGCGCGGTGCCGCGCGCAACGCCACGGCCAGCGCGTCCACGACGGCGAGGAACGCCATCAAACACCGACCGGGGAGGCCAGTCGGACCGAGGTCACCGTCCCGCTCGCATCGACCTGGCAGGTGGCGGGGTAGGACGTCACCCCGAACGCCGCGCCGAGCGCGCCTCGACGACCCTCGACCACGACGGACGCGACCTCGCGAAGCGGGTCGAGCAGGTAGTCGGCACCCGAGGGGTCCTCGGCCACCACCACCGCGATGACGGCGGCCCGCCCACCCGGCACGGCGCGCGCCGCCGCGAGGAAACGGGGAAGCAGCTCTTCGCAGGGCGCGCAGCCCGGCGAGAAGAACCCGACCAGCGTCGACGCCGACAGCCCGTCACGATCGACCACCTCGCCGTCCACCGTCC
>NZ_JBHYHC010000109.1:0-31696 GCF_042738955.1 Umezawaea sp. NPDC059074 | reverse complement strand
GGCGGCCCCCTTTTGTTTTTGCCCCCCCACAATTTTCCCTTTTGTATTGGCTAATTTCCAGCCTTGACAAGACGAAAAAGGGTGGGATAATTGGCGCAATCGGGGGTTAGCCCGCACAACACCACCGGCCAACCACGGACCCGCGACCCCGACCGCTTCAAGCGGAACCAGGGGTCCCCCAGACGTGAGCACCCCCGATACACACGCTACCCACGGGGTCCGACACTCCCAGCGACCCGACCCAAGCCCCAACTTGCACAGTATTAATGCACGTGCACCTGCAAGATCACTAGAGACCGCCCCACCAAGATCACTCGGCGTCCCGCAGCACCCTCAACACGTTCCCCCCAGCCAACTTCCCCAACTCCTCATCACTCCACCCACGCTCCACCAACTCCCCGAACAGGTTCGGATAGGTGGACACGTCCTCCAACCCCTCGGGCAACGCCTTCACCCCGTCGTAATCCCCACCCAGCCCGATGTGATCCACCCCGGCCACTTCCCGAGCGTGCTCCACATGCGCCACCACATCCGCGACAGTCACCCGAGGCGGCGTCCCCCCACCCCTCCACGTCTCCGCGAAAACCCCCCGAGCCTCCAGGTCGTTGTGCGCGACCCCGGCCGCGTCCATCGCCTCCCTCAACCCCGCATCCCACTCCGCGTACGCCGCCGACACGAACTGCGGCACGAACGTCACCATGCACACCCCACCGTTCCCGGCCAACTTCCCCAGCACCTCATCAGGCACGTTCCGAGGATGATCGGCCACAGCCCGGCACGACGAGTGCGAGAACATCACCGGCCGAGACGACACCTCCAGCGCGTCGTGCATCGTCGAAGGCGCCACGTGCGACAGGTCGACCAGCATCCCGATCCGGTTCATCTCCCGCACGACCTCCCGTCCAAAGGACGACAACCCCCCGTGCACCGCCGCATCCGTCGCCGAATCCGCCCAAGGCGTGTTCTCGTTGTGCGTGAGGGTCATGTACCGCACCCCCAACCTCCGCAACGCCCGGAGCACCCCCAACGACGAGTTGATGCTGTGCCCGCCCTCGGCCCCGAGCAACGACGCGATCCGCCCCGCCGCGAACGCCGCCTCGGCCTCGTCGGCGGTGGAGCAGATCGCCAGATCGTCCGAGTACCGCTCCGCCAGCGAGTGCACGAGCTCGATCTGCTCCAGCACCGTCGTCACCGCCGCGTCGCCCGCCAACCGGCAGGGGACCCAGACGGACCAGAACTGAAGCCCCACTCGGCCCTCGCGGAGCCGCACCAGGTCGGTGTGGAGTGTGGGTTGGCGGACGGCCAGGTCCACCTTCGCCGCCGTCGCGAAGACGTCCTCGCCCTCCGATCGGCCCGTTGACTTTTCACTGTTCTTGTCGGTCTGGAAGAAGTCGCGGAGCGCCCACGGGAGGTCGTTGTGCCCGTCGGCGAGCTGGAATCGGTCGAGAAGTGCCTGCGCACGGTCCCGGCTTGTGCTGCTCGCCACAGGAAACTCCTAGATGTCGTTGTGAGTGAGACTCGCGTTACGGCCCCATCCAGTTGTCAGCCGATCGTGTGACAGAAGGGGTCACCAGTCACAACTCGATAGGGATAGATACCCGATTGATCGTCCCGTAGACCCTCTCGGGCGGCTACGCTGCCCCAGACGACACCACTTTCGGTCGATCAGTGGCGCGGCTGATTGGCCGAAAGTCCCGGTGCCGGTCGGGGGGCACGACCGACTCCAGGGAGGTAGTGACGTGGCTGCCGTCGGCTTAGGTCAGGCCGTTCGTACCACGCCAGCCGGCTCGTTGCCGGCGAACATGGTCCCGCACCCGCGGGAAGAGTTGTTCTCAGTGCTGGTGGTCGACGACCACCCACTGCTGAGGGAGGCGATATCGGCTCGGCTCACCCAAATGGGAGCCGGGACAGTGCATGAGGCCGCATCGGTTGCAGAGGCTCGGGCGCGGGCTCTGGCAACCGGACCTTGCGACCTCGCGATCCTCGACTTGGGCCTGCCGGATGGCACCGGCATCGACCTGGTCACGGAACTCCGTGCCCAGGGCTGGCCGCGAATCGTGGTCCTCGCATCCTCCGACGACCCCTATGCGGTTCGGTCGGCTTTCCAGGCGGGCGCTCAGGCGTACCTCCTGAAGTCGGCTTCGCCCATGGTGGTCACCGACGGGGTGCGCAGGGTTCTCGACGGCGGGGTCTACGCGGATCCGAGTGTGGCTCCGGTGCTCGCTGCGGGCACCAGGGTTCCGGGCACCGACAACACTCCGCGGGAGCTTTCCGCGCGTGAGGTCGAGGTCCTCCAGCTGGTCGCCGATGGCCAGAGCAACAAGGAGATCGGCGAAGCGCTCAGCCTTTCGGCTCTCACGGTGAAGTCCCACCTGAGCCGGATCGGGCGCAAGCTGGGCACCGGTGACCGGGCTCAGATGGTGGCGCTGGCCATGCGTGCCGGCGTGATCCGCTGAGCTGGTTGAAGCACTGAACCGGCCTAATACACCCGCGAGTGGTGGGTTCGTCATAGGGTCATCCGTCGTGGACGTACCCGCCGACGAGCCAACCGAACCAACCGGAGCAGAACCGGTACCGCTGACGGAACCCGCAGAGGGGGTTCCGCCAGTGGTGTCCGACCTGTCAGCGCTCCGGCGAGCAGCCACGGCTCTCGCCGGAGCGAAGGGTCCGGTCGCGGTGGACACCGAGCGAGCCTCGGGCTACCGCTACTCGCAACGTGCCTACCTGGTGCAACTGCGCCGGGAAGGCGCTGGAACCGTGCTGGTCGATCCGATCGCCCTCGGCGGTCGGCTCGATCCGCTGGTCGAGGCGCTGGAAGGAACAGAGTGGGTGCTGCACGCGGCGTCGCAAGACCTCCCGTGCCTCGCCGAACTCGACCTCCATCCGAGCGTCCTGTTCGACACCGAGCTGGCGGGCAGGCTGGCTGGTTTCGACCGGGTCGCTCTGGGCACACTTGTCGAGCGCTTGCTCGGCTACAGGCTGGAGAAGGGGCACGGCGCGGCCGACTGGTCGCGCCGCCCCCTTCCCGCCGACTGGCTGAACTACGCGGCGCTCGACGTGGAACTCCTGGTCGAGCTGCGCGACGTGCTCGAGCAGGAGCTCAAACGCCAGGGCAAGCTCGAATGGGCGCACGAGGAGTTCGAGGCGGCGCGCAACGCGCCGCTGAGCCGTCCTCGCGCCGAACCGTGGCGCCGGACCTCCGGTATCCACCGCATCCGCAACCCCCGGCAGCTGGCCGCGGTGCGCGCGTTGTGGGAGACCAGGGATTCGGTGGCGCGCGAACGCGACATCGCGCCCGGCCGAGTGCTGCCCGATGCCGCTCTCGTCGACGCCGCCGTCCGCAATCCCGCGGACGAAGCGGCGCTTCTTGCGCTCCCCGTGTTCCGCGGGCGGGCGCAACGGCGCATGGTGGGCACGTGGCTGGGCGCTTTGCAGCGCGCCGCCGCGCTGCCGCGCACCGAGTTGCCGGAGCCTTCCCCCCATCACGACGGCCCTCCCCCGGCCAACCGCTGGTCCGACAAGGATCCCGCGGCGGCCGTGCGGCTGGCAGCGGTGCGGGCGGCGTTGACCGCCATCGCCGAGGCCAACACGCTGCCGGTGGAGAACCTCCTGCTGCCGGACCTGGTGCGCCGCACCTGCTGGCAGCCGCCGGAGGACCTCACCCCGGCAGGGGTGGAGCGGGCGCTGCTCGACGGCGGGGCCCGCCGTTGGCAGGTCGACCTCACGGTCGACGCCCTCACGGAGGCGCTCCAGCCGCCGCCACCCCCTAGCGAGTAGACCGACTACCCCTATCCCTGACCTGAGTGGACCAACGCGCAGGTCAGGGGTAGTGGAAGCGGTGCGGTGCCGCTTCACTTGGCCCTCGTCGGCCAACTCGGCACTGCGAGGTCGGAATGCTCCGCAAGATCGTCCGGTGGTTCCCGCCGACGCAGACCGCCCGTGCCGTTCCGGGCGCGCTCCCCCGTGAGACCTGACCCGACGGCCTCACTCCTCGCCGAGGAGTCGGGCCGAGGCGTCCCGCTGCGCGAGCCTGCGCAGCGCCACGAGCGCCGCGTCACCCAGCACGGTGGCGATGACCATGCTTTCGAGGACGTCGTCCACCTGCGAGTGCAGCAGCACGTAGTCGAGGTCCTGGCGGGCGATGCCGACCGACGCCTCGGCGTACGCGTCGAGCTGGCCCGCGAACTTGAGGTGGCCGAGCTTGCGCGCCGTCGACAGCACGCTCGCGAGCGACTGCACGGCCGGGTCGTCGGCCATCCGCTCCCAGCCGCGGCGGGCCAGGAAGTCCAGCACCTCGGCGTGGGCGTCCGGGTCGGCGGCGGGCGGCTCGTCCGGTCCCATGCTGCGCTGCACGACGCCCAGCACCTGGTGGGTGACGATGTCCGACGTCTCCAGCACGCCGATGACCTCGCCGACGGCCGCGATCGACAGTCCACCGACGTCCACGAGCGCGCGCACGAGCTTGAGCCTGCGCAGGTGCTCGTCGCCGTAGTCGGCCTGGTTGCGGCCGGTCCGCTCGCCCGAGGGCAGCAGGCCTTCGCGCAGGTAGTACTTGATCGTCGGCACGGGGACGCCGCTGGTCCTGCTCAGCTCCGAGATGCGCACGGGGACCCCTCTCGTGTAGCCGGCACAACACGGATAGTCTACCTTCCTGATAGTAGACAGTGTCACTATCCAGAAACGGAGACGCCGATGGTGCGCAAAGCACTGGGCTGGCACCCGCCGCTGATGCTCTTCACGGTCGCCATGGTCGCCTTCATCCCGCTGACCGGGCTCGCGATGCTCGTGGACGACCGCACCCTCGACGGCGCGCCGATCTGGTTCAAGCCGTTCAAGTTCGCCGTGTCCTTCGCGCTCTACGGCATCACGCTGTCGTGGGCGCTCAGCCTGCCCACCAAGGCGCGCAAGGTCGGCGGGCCGCTCGGCACGATCATCGCGGTCACCAGCACCGTCGAGATGGTGATCATCGTCGGCCAGGCGGCGCGCGGGCAGCACAGCCACTTCAACGTCAGCACGGCGTTCGACCGGGCGCTGTTCATCGCGATGGGCCTGAGCGTGATGTTCCTCTGGACGTCGACCGCGGTGATCGCCGTGCTGGTCGCGTTCAGCAGGTTCGTCGACAAGGCCGCGGGCACGGCCCTGCGCTACGGCCTGCTGGTCTCGGTCGCGGGCCTGTCCGTCGGCTTCCTGATGCTGGTCCCCACGCCGGACCAGATCGACGACATCTCCAAGGGCGTCAACGGCGTCATCGGCGGCCACGGCGTCGGCGTGCCGGACGGCGGCCCGACGATGGCCGCCACGGGCTGGAACACCACCGGCGGCGACCTGCGCGTGCCGCACTTCTTCGGGATGCACGCCCTCCAGGCGCTCCCGCTGTTCGCGGCGGGCCTCGGCTTCGTCCGCTCCCCCAGGCTCGCCGACGAGGGCACCCGCTCGCAGCTCGTGAAGCTCGCCGCGGGCCTCTACGCCGGGCTGTTCGCCCTCACGCTGTGGCAGGCGCTGCGCGGCCAGGCCCTCACGAGCCCGGACGCGCTCACCCTCGTCGTGCTCGCCGCGCTGCTGGCCGTGATCGGCCTCGGCGTCCTGCGCGCCCTCAAGCCCGCTCGCACGGCGGTGGCGGCGTGACCGAGTTCCTGTTCTCCATCACGTTCCTGGTCGCCGTCCCGTTCTGGGCGCTGATGATCCTCGCGCCGACGTGGTCCGTGACCGAGAAGGTCATCGCCTCGCCGCTGATCGTCGTGCCGCCCGCGCTGATCTACCTCGTGCTGGCCGTCGCGAACCTCCCGGAGCTGTGGACGGCCGTGTCCGCGCCCGCGCTCGGCCCGCTGGCGGAGTTCCTCGGCACGCCGCAGGGCACCGCGCTCGGCTGGGCGCACTTCATCGCGTGGGACCTGTTCGTCGGCCGCTGGATGTACCGGCGGAGCCGTGAGCTGGGCGTCCACCCGCTGGTGATGGCGCCGATCCTGCTCGTCACGATCCTCGCGTCGCCCATCGGGCTGCTCCTGTTCCTGCCCGTTCGCGCTCTGCGGGCGCGCACGCGGGAGGCCACCATTGCGGTGTGACGCGATCGACAGTGCCACCACGGTGGTTACCGGTCAGTAACGAGGTCTAAAGTCAGTGTTACCGGTCGGTAGCGGCATCCGCTGCCACCGGACGAACTTTCCAGTCAGCTCAACGTGGAGGAGACGCCGTGGCCGCACCAGCAGCGCCGGCACCGAGCGGACACGACGTGGCTCGTGGCGTTCGGAACGTGGTCTTCGTCGAGGGCGTCCGCACGCCGTTCGGCAAGGCCGGACCCAAGGGGATCTTCGCGGAGACCCGCGCCGACGACTTGGTGGTCAAGGTGATCCGCGAACTGCTGCGGCGCCACCCCGAGCTGCCGCCCGAGCGCGTCGACGAGGTCGCCATCGCGGCCACGACGCAGATCGGCGATCAGGGCCTGACCCTGGGCCGCACCGCGGCGCTGCTGGCGGGGCTGCCCAAGTCCGTGCCCGGCTACTCCGTGGACCGCATGTGCGCGGGCGCCATGACGGCCGTGACGACCGCCGCGGGCGGCATCGCGTTCGGCGCCTACGACGTGGTCATCGCGGGCGGCGTCGAGCACATGGGCCGCCACCCGATGGGCGAGGGCGTCGACCCGAACCCGCGCTTCATCGCCGACCGGATCGTGGACACCTCCGCGCTGGTCATGGGCCAGACCGCGGAGAACCTGCACGACCGGTTCCCGGACATCACCAAGGACCGCACCGACGCGTACGCCGTGGCCTCGCAGGCCAAGTACGCCGAGGCGGTCGCGGCGGGCAAGATCGGCCCCGAGTTCGTGCCGGTGGCCACCCGCTCCGCGGAGAAGGGCTGGGGCCTGGCCTCGGCCGACGAGCCGCCGCGCCCCGGCACCTCGCTGGACGACCTGGCGAAGCTCAAGACCCCGTTCCGCCCGCACGGCCGGATCACCGCGGGCAACGCGGCCGGTCTGAACGACGGCGCGACCGGCTGCATCCTGGCCGAGGAGGAGACCGCGCGCGAGCTCGGCCTGCCCATCGGCATGCGCCTGGTCGGCTACTCGTTCCTGGGCGTCGAGCCCGAGGTCATGGGCATCGGCCCGGTGCCCGCGACGGAGAAGGCCCTCAAGCGCGCGGGCCTGACCATCGACGACATCGGCCTGTTCGAGATCAACGAGGCCTTCGCCGTGCAGGTGCTGGCCTTCCTCGACCACTTCGGCATCAAGGACGACGACCCGAGGGTCAACCAGTGGGGCGGCGCCATCGCGACCGGCCACCCGCTGGCGTCCTCCGGCGTGCGGCTGATGACGCAGCTGTCGCGGCAGTTCGCCGAGCGCCCGGACGTGCGCTACGGCATCACCACCATGTGCATCGGCATCGGCATGGGCGGCACCGTGATCTGGGAGAACCCCCTCTGGACGGGAGAGACCAAGTGAGCACGCTTTCCCTGGACGAGGCCGCGACGCGGTACCCCGAAGAGGTCGTGACGACCGCGGTGACCCGCCTGGTCGACGTGCCCGGCGTGTCCGGCAAGGTCGCCGTCATCACGATCGACAACGGCCTGGACCACACCCGCCCGTCCACGTTCGGCGTGCGGGGGCTGCTCAGCCTGTCCGCCGCCTACGACGAGGCCGCGGCGGCGAGCCCGGCCGCGATCGTGGTCACCGGCAAGCCGCTGATCTTCGCCGTGGGCGCGGACCTCAACGCCGTGAGCGGCGACCAGCGCGCCGAGGCGGACCTGATCGGCGAGATCGGCCACGCCGCGTTCCGCAAGTTCACCGACTCGACGATCCCGACCTTCGCGTTCGTCAACGGCGCGGTCATGGGCGGCGGCTTGGAGCTGGCGCTGTCGTGCCACTACCGGACGCTGGCGTCGAACGCGGCGGCCGTGGCGCTGCCCGAGCTGTTCCTCGGCCTGTTCCCCGGCTGGGGCGGCACGCAGCTGCTGCCGAACCTGATCGGCGCGAACGACGCCGTCACGGTGATCTTCGAGAACGCGTTGAACCAGAACAAGATGCTCAAGCCCGCGCAGGCCGCGGACCTCGGCATCGTGGACGTCGTGTTCGACTCGGCGGACTACCTGGAGCAGTCGTTCGCCTGGCTGGCGAAGGTCCTCGCGGGCGAGATCACCCCGCCGCGCAAGGAGATCGACCGCGGCGAGGGCTGGGACGCCGCCGTCGCGCGCGCGACGGCGATCGTGCACGGCAAGACCAAGGGCGCCTCCCCCGGTGCGCTGAAGGCGTTGGAGCTGCTGGAGCTGGCGCGCGAGAACGACCTGGACCGCGGCTACGACGCCGAGACCAGGTTCATGACCGAGGTCCTGATGACCGACACGCTGCGGTCCAGCCTCTACGCGTTCGGCCTGGTGCAGAAGCGGGCCAAGAAGCCCGCGGGCGCGCCGGACAAGTCGCTCGCGCGTCCCATCACCAAGGTCGGCGTCGTCGGCGCCGGGCTGATGGCGTCGCAGATGGCGCTGCTGTTCGCCCGCCGCCTGCACGTGCCCGTGGTGCTGACCGACATCGACCAGTCCCGTGTGGACAAGGGCGTCGGCTACGTGCACGGCGAGGTCGACAAGCTGCTCGGCAAGAAGCGCGTGTCGCCGGACGAGGCGAACCGCCTCAAGGCGCTCGTCACCGGCTCGCTGGACAAGGCGTCGTTCGCCGACGCCGACTTCGTCATCGAGGCCGTGTTCGAGGACCTCGCGGTGAAGCAGCAGGTGTTCGCCGAGGTCGAGGAGCACGTGTCGCCGACGGCGATCCTGGCCACCAACACCTCGTCGCTGTCCATCACGGACATGGCGTCGAAGCTGGCGCACCCGGAGCGGGTCGTGGGCTTCCACTTCTTCAACCCGGTCGCGATCATGCCGCTGGTGGAGATCGTGCGCGCCGAGCAGACCGACGACGCCACGCTCGCCACGGCCTTCAACGTCGGCAAGCAGCTGAAGAAGTCGTGCGTGCTGGTGAAGGACGCGCCGTCGTTCGTGGTGAACCGCCTCCTCACCCGCTTCATGGGCGAGGTCGTGAAGTCCATCGACGAGGGCACGCCGTTCGAGGTCGCGGACAAGGCGACCGAGTCGCTCGGCCTGCCGATGTCGCCGCTGATCCTGCTCCAGCTCGTGGGGTCCGCCGTGGCGCTGCACGTGTCCGAGACGATGCACGACGCGTTCCCGGACCGCTTCAGCGTGAGCCCGAACATGGCGAAGTTCGTCGCCGCGGGCAAGACCGCGGTGTGGCAGTGGGACGCCCAGGGCAACCAGACCGTCGACCCCGAGGTCGCCGCGCTCTGGGAGTTCGGCGACAACCCGCTGACCGCCGACCAGGTCAAGGCGCGCGCGTTGGAGGGCATGGCCGAGGAGATCCGGCTCATGCTCGACGAGGGCGTCGTCGCGGAGGCCAAGGACATCGACCTGTGCATGATCCTGGGCGCGGGCTGGCCGTTCTGGCTGGGCGGCATCACCCCGTACCTGGACCGCGAGGGCATCTCGGAGAAGGTGACCGGCAAGCGCTTCCTCGAAGCGGGCGTCGCCTCCCTGCCCGCGTAGGGCCGTAGTACGCGAAACGGCGTCCGATCCCGAATCCGGGAGCGGACGCCGTTTTCGTGAGTCCTAATGGATGGACAACGCGTCCACGCAGCCGCCCGCACGCACCAAGTACACGTCGATGCGCATGGCCTGCAACGCGTCCGCGGTGTCGGCCAGCAGTTCGCGGTAGCAGACGAAGTCCGGCAGGCCGATGCCGACGATGTCCTCCGGGCAGTCCTGGCGCAGGCGCAGCACCTTCAGCAGGGCGTCGGCGTACCAGCTCTCGGCCTGCTCCATCGGGTGCGGGGGCTTCGAGTCCGAAGTGGACCTCTTCGTCGGGAAGCCGCGGGATTCCACGTGCAGGAGCCTGCCGCCGCGTTGTGCCATCACGCGGTCGCCGCGCAGGAACGCCCAGCCGTCCATCTCGAAGTACCGGACCAGCTCGGCGTGGACGTTGCCCTCCCAGTGCCACTCGTGGGCGGCGCTGCGCCTGGTGTCGGCGCGCGGCAGCTCGGTCACGAGGCTGTTCATCACCGGGCGGCCGAAGTCGTCGCGGTGCAGGATGCCCGCGTCGGCCAGGGTGCGGCAGCGCGAGTTGACCTGGTCGTGGACGACCCGCAACTGCGACGCGATCTGCGCGTCGGTGAGCCCGTTGGGGAAGTGTCCCAGCAACGCCACGATCCGATCAGCCAACGTGAAGCCGTCTGTCATGCACCCATTATCGACGGCGAATGATTCGCCGTTACCTCGACCGGGTCCGGCCAACCGTGCGGGACCGCGCACGTCCGGGTGAGCACGGTGGACGGTTCCGGCTCGACGGCGTGACGGCGATTGGTACAGCCGAGTCACAGGGGCACGCAGCCGGGTGAGAACGGCGGGAAGACCTCGGCGTTGTCCGATTCTCGACCCATGGACACCCACCGCCGCAGGATCCGCCGCAGACGGCCCCGGAAGCCTGACCCGGTGCGCCTGGACGAGTTCGCCGAGTTCCTCGACGCCGACACCGGCTGGCGCGACGAGGTGCGCACGAGGCTGCTCGCCCGCCTCGACCCGAGGATGGTCGAGCGCACCTCGTGCCTCCGGGTCGCCGAGCTGGCGGAGGAGCTGGACACGCAGGTCACGGTGGAGCCGCGGCCGGACGTCACGTTCGACATCGCGAAGGCCGTGCACTGCCGGGTGCCGTTCAAGGGGGTCGTGCGGCTGCGGCACACGGCCCGCAACCTGCGGGTGCTCGGCGTCTACCTGTGCGCGGTCGCGGGGCGCGACCTCGGCGCGTGCCCGTGCGCCGTGGCGCTCGCCGCCGACCCGAGCGACGCCGCCGTGCGGCACGTCATCGGCAGCGCGCTGGACCGCGCGGGCTTGTGAGGGTCAGACCGCGACGACCTTCACCGCACGTTCGAGGCCGATGAAGTCCTTGAAGTTCTGGGTGAGCACCGGCATGCCGTTCGCGGCGGCCGTGGCGGCGATCTGGAGGTCCA
This sequence comes from Umezawaea sp. NPDC059074, assembly GCF_042738955.1. Taxonomy (NCBI): domain Bacteria; kingdom Bacillati; phylum Actinomycetota; class Actinomycetes; order Pseudonocardiales; family Pseudonocardiaceae; genus Umezawaea; species Umezawaea sp. NPDC059074. Next base: position 20,699 of record NZ_JBHYHC010000109.1, on the reverse strand, counting down.
TCCGCCTCGGCCGGGCGCTGCGACCGCTGCGGCGCACGAGCGCGGCCAGCGTGCCGTAGATCTTGGCCGCCGCCGTGTCGAACGGCAGGACCTCGAACATCTCCAGCGCCGCGTAGTACCGCTCGGTGCGGGCGAAGCGCTCCACCGGGTCGTCGACGTCCAGGCCGTAGGCCAGTTCGGCGACGGTGACCGCGCTGATGGCGGCCTCGGCGTCGACGAACTCGCCGAAGTCGATCTCCTCGAGCCGGATGACCACGCAGGTGTCGAGCAGGATCCGGTCGGTCACCGGCGCCACGCGTCTTCGAGGGGGTCGTCCGCGCCGAAGATCCGGTCGTCGGCCAGCCGCTCGGCGTCCCAGCGCGCCACGTCGACCGGCGGCAGCTTCCGGAACGCGGCCTGCAGCTCGCCCAGCGTCCGACGCTGCCTGCCCTCTTCGGCGGTGTGCGGCACGAGGTCCGCGACCGGCCGTCCGTTGCGCGTCACCACGAACCCCTCGCCCGCCTCGACCCGACGCATGATCTCGGCGTTGTCGTTGCGCAGCTCCCGCTGCCCGATGGCCGTCTTCATGCGACCAGCGTAGCGCTTTAAGGGCAGATTGCGCTACAGAGGTGCTACAGCCAGCAGGGGCGCGTCCCACGTCCGCGCCACGGTCTCGGCCGTGGCCACGGTGGACCGGCTGACCGCCACCACCAGATCGACGACGGGCCAGTCCTGCACGCCACCCGCGCACGACGCCACGGTCAGGTCGAGCACCTGTCCCCCGTGCGCCCGCACGACCGCCGTGACCGCGTCCCGAGCCTCCCGGCTGGCCCGGTCGAACCCGCGCAGCACGGCCACGGTCCCGTTCGCCAGCAGATCCGGCTTCACGACCAGGAGGTGCTCCACCGACTCGACCAGCGCGGCCCGGTCGTCGTCGAGCGAAGGGCGGTGGATCAGGGTGCTGGTCATGGTGGATCTCGCTTTCGCCGCACGGGGTTGCTCCTTCCGTAGTACCCCGATCCGACGGTCGTGCCACTGTTGTTTCGATCACGGCCGAACCGGGAATCAACGGCCCTCCGCCGCGATCACGCGGGGCAGGGTGTCCAGGCCGATGCCGAACAGGCCGCGGTAGGCGGCGAGGAGGTCGTCGTCGGACAGCTCCCGCTCGGTGCGCTCCCCCGCCTCGGTGGTGATCATCGTGTTGCCGCTCAAGGTGATCCGGCCTCGGGCCGTCGGCAGGGTGGCGAGGGGGTTGCGGCGGAACGGGGAGTCCGGGGACGTCTGCTGGTACCAGCACGTCGGGGCGAAGTCGGCGAGGGTGCGGGGGCGGAGTTCGAGGCGGTACTGGGGTTCGCCGTCCATCAGCACGTCCAGGTCGCCGTGCTCCGCCTCGACCACGCGGAACACCCCCGCCGGGCCCTGCTGGTCGTCGCGGACGTCCAGGCGGAGCGGGCGCAGGCTGAAGCGGCCGAAGCCGACGTCGACCAGCTCGTCGGCCACGCGCAGTGCTAGGTGTTCGAACGGCGCGCTCAGCCGGTCGCCCTGGAACACCTTGGCGGACAACAGCTGCACCTCGTAGCCGAGCGCGCGCAGCAGTGCGGCGAACGCGCCGTTGACCTCGTAGCAGAACCCGCCCCGCCGCCGCACGACCTTCGCCACGAGGGCGTCCTCGTCGAGCACGATCCGCTCGCCGAGGTGGATGTCCAGGTTCTCGAACGGCACCGACCGCAGGTGCAGCTCCTGGAGGTCGCCCAGCGGCGAGGTCGCCGCCGCGCCGATCCGAGCGAGGTACGCGTCCACCACTTCCGGCTCCATGCCCTGAGCCTCACCCACCGGCGACGGGAACGCCAGGTGCGGCGGGCAGGTCGCGCAGGCCGCGCAGCGGTGACAGCACCAGCCACAGCGACGACAGCAGCACGCCCGCCGCGGCCACGGCGAGGGTGCCGCGGAGGCCCAGCGCGGTCGACAGGACGCCGCCCAGCAGGCTGCCGAGCGGGATCGCGCCCCAGACGAGGACGTGGGAGGTGGCGTTCACCCGGCCCAGCACGTGGGGCGGGCAGACGGCCTGGCGGTAGCTGACCGCGAGCACCGAGAGGCAGATGATGCCGAAGCTGGTGCCGAACGTGGCCACGACGTAGGTGACCAGGCCCCAGCCGGGCGTGGTGAGGGGGAACAGCGGGAAGGTGACGCCGCACGCGACGCCGCTCACCCACATCAGCCGCGCGCCGCCCAGCCACGCCGTCAGGCGGCCGGTGAGCAGGGCCGCGGAGACCGCGCCGCACAGGCCCGTGCTGCCGAGCAGGCCGATGACGGCCGGGGTCAGGTGGAGGTCGCGGACGAGGAAGACCACGACCACCGCCAGGTGGGCGGACTGGAAGAGGGCGAACGTGAACCCGTGGCAGCCGATGGCGCGCAGCACGGGGTGGCCGAAGACGACGGCCAAGCCTTCGCGTACCTCGGGCCACATCCGCCGCCGTTCGACGACCGGCGGTTCCTCCGCGGCGCGGATGGAGCGGAGCCACAGCGCGGACCACAGGTACGTGCACGCGTCCACCAGGAGCGCGGCCGGGGCGCTGACCCACTGGACCAGCGCGCCCGCGAGGGTCGGGGCGGCGATGGCGGCGGCCGAGCGGTTCAGCTGGAGCTTGGTGTTCGCCTCGACGAGGTGGTCGCGGGCGACCAGCCGGGGCACGTAGGACGGGTGGGCGATGTCGAACACGACCGTGAGCGTGCCGACGACGAGCACGACCGCGTAGAGCTGCCCCAGCGTCAACACCCCGAGGTACGCGGTCACGGGCACGCTGAGCAGCGCGAGGAACCGGCCGAGGTCCGCGAGCACCAGCAGCGGGCGGCACCGCAGCCGGTCGCACCACACGCCGACCTGGAGGCCGATGAGCAGGAACGCCACCGTCTGGCCGAACCGCAGCAGCGCCACCTCGAACCCGGTGGCGTCGAGCACCGTCACGGCGAGCAGCGGCACGGCCAGCGCGCTCACCCCGGTGCCGACCTGGCTGATCACGTCCGCCGCCCACAGTCGGCGGAAGTCCCCGTCCCTCAGCAACCCCATGCCGACCATGATGCCGGCAAAGGCAGCTAACTTGAGCCGGGCTGTGTCAATTTCTGCAACGCCGGGAGGATGGACGTCACGATCGCCCACGCGCCGGGGATGAGCAGCAGCGCGGCGATCGACACGACCGGGAACATGAACAGCGACTCGACCGGCCCGCCGGTGCGGAACCGCAGCCACTTGGGCGGCCGCAGCTCGTACCAGGTCTCCCCCGCGATCGGCAGCGGGAACAGGAACGGGCAGCCGGAGATCGTCACGGCGTCGCCCAGGCAGTGCACGAAGCACCCCACGGCCACCGCGATGCCCAGCACGCCGGACAGGCTCTGCAGGTGCCCGAGGGTGGCGTCCAGGCCGAACCGGATGAGGAAGTACCCGACGGCCCCGATGAACACGATCATCACCCAGTCGCCCAGCGCCGCCTCGGCCAGCAGCACGGCGAAGACCGCGACGCCCAGCACGGCCCACTTGCCGCCCAGTTCGGTCGCGCCCGCGGTGAAGTAGCCGAGCAGCACGGCGAACAGGACGGTGTGCGACAGGTGCCGGTGCTCGCCGGTCACCGGTTCGTCGCGCGGCCCCTTCGTGATCGCGTAGACGTACCTCGACGACTTCCGGAGCAGGAACGACACCGCCCCGGTCAACGGTCCGAGGTAGCGCGAGGCGGTCGAGTGCCGGTGGTCGAAGTCCGGCAGCAGCGCGAACCCCGCTGTCACCAGGCCGACGAGCAGCGCGCCCGCCAGGTCTCCGTGGCCCAGCAGCGGGGCGATCCCCAGTCCCGCGCACCAGCCGGTGAGCGCGTGCGTTCGTCCCATCACCCGTTCGAGCATCCGGGCCCGCCCGTTCAAGGTCAAGTTCCCCCCTGTCCGAGAGGGGTGCAGCATGTCCCGATGGGCCAGATCAGGGTCGGCACGTCCGGCTGGGTGTACCCGCCGTGGCGCGGCGTCTTCTACCCCGAGGGGCTCGCGCAGAAGCGCGAGCTGGAGCACTTGTCCCGGCAGGTCACCTCGGTGGAGATCAACGGGTCGTTCTACTCCCTGCAACGTCCGTCGAGCTACCTCAAGTGGGCCGCGCAGACGCCGGACGACTTCGTCTTCTCCCTCAAGGGCGGCCGGTTCGTCACGCACCTCAAACGCTTGCGCGACAGCGGGGACACCCTGGCCAACTTCTTCGCCTCCGGCGTGCTCGCGCTCGGCCCCAAGCTCGGCCCGATCCTGTGGCAGCTCCCGCCGACCCTCCAGTACGACCCGGTGCTGCTCGCCGAGTTCTTCGGCAACCTCCCCCGCACCACCTCCGCCGCCGCCGAGCTGGCGACCCGGCACGACGAGCGCGTCGACCCGGCGTGGACGACCACGGACGAGGACCGGCCGCTGCGGCACGCGGTGGAGGTGCGCCACCCGTCCTTCGCCGACCCCGGCTTCCCGGACCTGGCGCGCGAGCACGGGATCGCCGTGGTCGTCGCCGACTCGGCAGGCAAGTACCCGCGCCTGGAGGTCGTGACGGCCGACTTCACCTACGTCCGCCTGCACGGCGCGGACGAGCTGTACGTCAGCGGCTACACCGACGAGGGCCTCGACGAGTGGGCGGCGAAGGTCCGGTCCTGGGCCGAGGTCGGCGACGTGTTCGTCTACTTCGACAACGACGCGAAGGTCATGGCCCCGCGCGACGCGACGGCGCTGATCCGAAAGGTCGAGTAGCCGCACCGGCGTGTCGCCCACACAATCGGGTGATTGGGGGGCAACTCCGACGCGGGATTCGTCCGAACGGCTGAGTCTTGAGCGGTGCGACACCGACGGAGGTTCCTCATGACCCGAAGCCTGCTGACGGCGTTGGCCATCACGGCGGGCGCCCTCGTCGCGAGCGGCAGCGCCTCCGCCCAGGAGTCCGGCACGCCCACGTGCGACAAGGGCGAGTTCTGCCTGTGGGGCGGGCAGGAGTACACCGGCCCGGCCAAGCGGCTGGACCTGGAGTCGGCCAACCCCGGCGAGTGCATCCCGCTGCCCGGCGGGCTGGTGGCGCGCTCGTTCGTGAACCGGCTGACCAGGGACGCGAGCGTCTACCAGGGCGAGACGTGCTCGACCGAGGCCGAGTTCACCACCTACCCCGGCAAGGGGACGTACGTGCCGGACGCCCCCTTCGTCGTGCGGGCTATCCAGGTGTGGGAGAGCTGAGGGCCAGCAGTTCCCCCACCGCCGGGTCGTCGTCGGGGATGAGCGCGATGGCGGCCATCGGGGCCCCGACGCGGGCCCACGCCAGCAGCCGGTCGCCGTCCAGCCCGCACGCCTCGGCGACGAGCGCGCACCGGGCCTCGACGCCCTCGCGCCCCGCGCCCTCCAGCACGTAGTCGAACGCGTCGAAGCACGGGTCGCCGACGCAGGCCTTCGGGTCGATGGCGATCAGCCCGCGCGGGCCGCCGTCGAGGACGTTGCCGAGGTGCAGGTCGCCGTGCAGCAGGACCGGCGTGGAGTCGGTCGCCAGCAGCGCCGAGCAGCGCTCGATCGCGCGGTCCCACGTGCGCGCGTCGAGCCGGGCGGCGATGGCGGGCTCCGCGAGCCGCCTGCCGACGCGGGTGAAGGCCTCGGCCATCCGGTCGCGCAGGAGGCGCGTCGAGGTCTCCGGTGGCGGCACGGAGTGCAGCGCGGCCAGCAGGTCCGCCCACTGCGCCGGCGTCGGGTCGACGGCCTCGCCTCCCGGCAGCACCTCCTCCAGCACCACGGCGTCGCCGTGCGCGGCGAGCACGGCGGGCACCCGGCCCGAGGGCGCGAGCCGGCGCAGCATCGCGACCTGCTCGGCCAGGAAGGGCGCGTCGGGGCTGAGCTTGAGCACAGCGGGCGTGCCGTCGGGCCAGACGCACCGCAGCGTCACGGAGGACGCGCCCGTGTCGGCGAACTCCTCCCCCAGCACCAGTCCCCACTCGGCGGCGGCGCGCGCGGCGAGGGCGGGGACGGCGGCGCACCAGGCCGCCGAGGAGGGTCCGAAACGGCGGGCGAGGCGGGCGGTGATCTCGTCGAGGTCCACCGCCGGAACCCTCCCAGAACGCGATTCCCGCGCACATCGAATTATCCGCGCCCGGTTCGTCGTAATCGAGCATTCATCAGGTACGTGACCAGAGGAATTCCCTGCGACAGCGGTAACTCTGCGAAATCGACCTCCCCCGAAAATCACCACTCGATCGTGTGAACACCCTTCAAGAATGTCCGTCGTTCCGCCTACGTTTCCCGCCTAGCCGTGCTGCGTCAGCACGAAGAGGAGACACAACGGTGACGGTGGCCGAATCCGGATTGCACGGATTGATGCTCAGCCGGGTGGCCCGTGATCGGGAGTTGACCCCCCGCGCCGCGGAACTGGTGATCGCGGCCTGCCGCGGCGAGGCCGCGCTGAACCAGGTGCTGGACGGCGTGGTCGCCGAGGACGAGCCCACCGCGCACCCGCGGCAGGCCGTGGGCGGCGGGATCTACCTGTCGGGCGTGCGGGTCCGGGGGTTCCGGGGCATCGGCCCCGAGGTCGACCTGCCGCTGGTGAGCGGACCGGGCCTGACCGTGGTGACCGGGCGCAACGGGTCGGGCAAGTCGAGCTTCGCCGAGGCCGCGGAGTTCGCCCTGACCGGCAACAACACCCGGTGGACGAAGTCGCTCAACGAGGTGTGGCGGCAGGGGTGGCGCAACCTGCACGCCCCCGGCGACGTCTCGGTGGCGATCACGCTGGTCCGCGCGGGCACCGCGGGCATGACGACGATCCGGCGCGCGTGGACCGAGGGCGACGACTTCCACGGCGGCACGTGGACCGAGCGGCTCAGCGGGCAGGAGCCCAGGCCGTTCGACCAGGCCGAGTGGCGGTCGGCGCTGGAGACCTACCGGCCGTTCCTGCCCTACAGCGAGCTCGGGAAGTCGTTGGAGGGCAAGCCGAGCGAGCTGCACGACGCCGTGCACAGCCTGTTGGGGCTGGAGGCCATCACCGACGCGCAGAACCGGCTCGCCGAGCACCGCAAGCGCTTGGCGGACGTGGTCGCGCGGCCGCACAACCGGCGGGCGAAGGTGCGCGAGGAGCTGGCGGCCTCCCCCGACGGCCGGGCGCAGCGCGCGGCCGAGCTGCTGGGGCAGGACCACCCGGACCTGGACGCGCTGGCGGACCTGGCACTGGGCACGGACGTCGGCGGCGGCGGGATGCCGCTGCTGCTCCAGGTGACCGAGCTGGCGCTGCCGTCGGAGGCGGACCTGGCGCGCTGCCTGGAGGAGCTGGACGCGGCGCTCACCGGCGTGACCAGCGCGGCGACCGACGGGGCGCAGATGTGCCTGCGCACCAGCGAGGTCCTGCGCGTCTCGCTGGAGCTGCACGAGGCCAAGGGCAACAAGTCGTGCCCGGTGTGCGGCATCGGCGTGCTGGACCAGCGCTGGTTCGTCGCGACGACCAAGCGCGCGGAGACCCTGACGGCGGCCGCGGCGGCGCTGCACGACGCGGGCACCCGGCTCGACACCGCGACCGCCGCGGCGCGCGCCCTGTGCGCGCAGGTCCCCGGCCTCCTCAAGGAGGTCGACGGCCTGCTGAACACCGACGCCGCGCGCACGACGTGGGCCGCGTGGGCGGAGTGCTCCACCTCCGAGGACCCGGTGAAGCTGCGCTCGCTGCTGCCCGCGCGGCACGCGGCGGTGCTGGCGGCCGTCGACGCGCTCAAGGCCGCCGCGCGGGAGCAGATCGACAAGCGCGACCTGGTGTGGCGGCCGATGGCGCTCGCGCTGTTCGAGTGGCACTCCCAGGCCGAGCGGGCGCTGGCCGACCAGCAGGTGCTCGCCGACGTGACCGAGGCCGAGAGCTGGATCCGAAGAACCGCGGCGCGGCTCCGCTCGGAGCGGATCGCGCCCTTCGCCAAGGAGTCGCAGCGGATCTGGCAGCGGCTCCGCCAGCAGAGCAACATCGACCTCGGCACCGTGCACCTGGAGAGCACCGGCCAGGACAACCGTCGGGTGGAGCTGGACGTCTCGGTCGACGGGAAGCCGAACTCGGCGCTCGCCGTGATGAGCCAGGGCGAGCTGCACGCCATGGCGCTGGCCCTGTTCCTGCCGAGGGCCGTCGTCGACGAGAGCCCGTTCCGGTTCGTGCTCATCGACGACCCGGTGCAGGCGATGGACCCGGCCAAGGTCGACGGTCTCGCCCAGGTGCTCGCCGACGTCGGCCTCACCCGCCAGGTCGTGGTCTTCACCCACGACGAGCGCCTCACCGAGGCGGTGCGCAGGCTCCGGCTCCCCGCGACCGTGTGGGAGGTCTGCCGGGGCGAGAACTCCGTGGTGCAGGTGCGGATGTGCGACGACCCCGTCGGCCGGTACCTGGCCGACGCGCGGGCCATGCGCACCACCGACGACCTGCCCGAGGAGGCCCGCGCCGAGCTGGTCGCCTCCTGCTGCCGCGCCGCGCTGGAGACCGCGGCCGACACCAGGTTCCGGCAGGTCCGGCTCTCCCGCGGCCAGTCGCACGCCGAGGTGGAGCAGGTGCTGGAGCAGGCGCTGACGACCAGGCAGCGGCTCTCGCTCGCCGTGTTCGACGACCTGGCCGAGCACAAGAACCTGCTGCCCCACCTGGCGAAGACCCTCGACACCTGGGCCGTGACCGTGCTGAACGCGTGCCGCGCGGGAACGGCGACGCCCTACGACGGCGATCTGCTGACCCTGATCCGGGACACCGAACGACTGACGAACTGGCTGCGAGATGAGTGACGTGACTGATCGGAAAGTGCTCGACCGCCTGGACCACGTGAGCCGCATGCTCGCGGACGACCGCGGGCTGGACGGGACGCGGGTGCGCTGCGGGGCATGGCTGCTGCGCACCACGCTGGAGCGCGCGGTCGTGACGCTGGTGTGCGCCGACGACGAGGGCGCCACGAAGTCCATGCACGCGCTGCTGCTGCGGTTGCCCAAGCACGTGGGCGACGACGTGGCCGCGGACACCGCGCAGCTGTGGCACGCGCTGCGCCGGGCCGCGCACCACCACGACTACGAGATCGCGCCGACCGTGGACGAGCTGCGCGGCTGGCACGAGGACACCAGGTGGCTCAGCAGCGCCCTGCTGGCCGCCCAGCCCACCCTGCTGCCGCTGCCGAGGGTCGAGTCCGCGTCGCGGAGACACGGGTGAGGCTGCTGCTGTTCTCCGACCTGCACCTGGACACGGCGTTCCACGGCACTGGGGCGGGTCCGGAGGCCGCGCGGACGCGGCGGGCGGCGCTGCGCACCACGTTGCGGCGGATCACGGCGCTGGCGCGGGCGGAGCGGGTGGACGCGGTGCTGTGCGGCGGTGACCTGTACGAGCACGAGCGGTTCTCGCCGGACACCGCCGGGTTCCTGCGCGACGCGTTCGAGGAGGTCGCCGTGCCGGTGCACCTCGCGCCGGGCAACCACGACTGGTACGGCCCCAAGAGCCTCTACCAGCAGGTGGCGTGGTCGTCGAACGTGCACGTGTTCACCGAGGACCGCCTGGTGCCCGAGGAGCTCGCGGACGGGGTGACGCTGTGGGGAGCGGCGCACGTCGCGCCGACGACCACCGAGGGCTTCCTGGACGGGTTCGCGGTGCAGCGCGGCGGCGTGAACCTGGCGCTGTTCCACGGTTCCGAGGTCGCGTCCCCGGCCGGGCAGGAGTCCGGCAAGGCGCCGCACGCGCCGTTCTCCGCCCGGCAGCTGGAGGCGTCCCGGCTGGACCACGCGTTCCTCGGGCACTTCCACGTGCCGCGGCACGCCGAGCGGCACACCTACCCCGGCAACCCCGACCCGTTGACGTTCGGCGAGCACGGCCCGAGGGGTGCCGTGCTCTGCACCGTCCACGAGGACGGGCGGGTGGACCGGGTCCGGCACGACGTGTCCACCAGCCGGGTGCACGACGTCGCCGTGGACGTGACCGGGGCGGCGAGCACCGACGGGGTGCGCGAGCGGGTGGCGGCCGCGGTCGCGGACCTCAAGGGCGTCGTCCGGGTCTCGCTGCACGGCGACGTCGCGCCGGACGTGGACCCGCTCCCGACCGACCTGGAGACCGTCGCGCCCCACCTGGACGCCCTGGTGGCGCGCTGTTCCGTCGGCGCGGCCGAGGACCCCGCCGCGCTCGCCGGGGAGTCCACGGTGCGCGGCCGGTTCGTCCGCGACGTGCGCGCCGACCCCGGTCTCGACGACGACACCCGGCGGCGGGTGCTGGTGACCGGCCTGCGCGCGCTCGACGGACGTGCCGCGGACCTTGCCGTGCAGTGACAGCGAAGACCACGAGGTAGTCATGAGAATCGAGTCCGTGACCGCGCACGCGTTCGGGCCGCTGACCGACCGGACCCTGGCGCTCGCGCCGGGGCTGACGGTGGTCGCGGGCGTCAACGAGTCGGCGAAGTCCTCGTGGCACGCGGCGATCTACGCGTCGCTGTGCGGGCGGCGGCGGGGCCGGGGGGCGTCCAGCAGCCCGGAGCGGCGGTTCGCCGAGCAGCACAAGCCGTGGCACGACGAGGACTGGCGGGTGTCGTCGGTGGTGGTGCTCGACGACGGGCGCCGGATCCAGCTGTGCCACGACCTGGCGGGGAAGGGCGGGTGCAAGGCCGTGGACCTGGGGACGGCGAAGGACGTGAGCGCCGAGGTGATGTTCGAGGGGTCTCCGGACGCGAGCCGCTGGCTCGGGCTGGACCGCAAGTCGTTCGCCGCCACCGCCTGCGTGAACCAGGCCGAGCTGCTGGGCGTGCTCGGCGCCGCCGACGGGCTGCGGGAGCACCTGGAGCGCGCGGCGGCCACCGCCGGAGCCGACGCGACCGCCACGGCGGCGTTGGCGAGCCTGGCGGCGTTCCACCGCGACCAACTCGGGGACGACCCCGCCACGCCCCTGCGGGTGGCCGAGGCCCGGCTGCGGAAGGCGGGCGAGGACCTCGCCGACGCCGTGGGCGCGCACGAGCGGTACCTGGACCTCGTGGTGGAGACCGAGGAGCGACGGGTCGAGGCGGACGCCGCCGCCGAGGCCGCCGAACGGGCCGAGGCGGAGGCCACGGCGCTCGACGAACTGCTGACCGCCACCCGCGCGCACACCGCCGCGGCGCGCAAGGCGTTGCGCGCCAAGGAGAAGGCCGACGACCACGCGGCCGAGGTCGCCAGGGCGGAGCAGCGGCTCGCCCGGATCCGGGAGCTGGACGAGAGGTTCGGCGGCGTCGCGCCCGCCGGGCTGGCCGCGCAGGAGGAGGCGACGCGGGTCGTGCACGCGGCGCTCGCGGCGTGGCGGGCGGTGCCGAAACCGCGCGCCCTCACCGGGTCCACGGCCGCGGAGCTGCGGCAGGAGCTGGCGGCCGTGCCGGACCCGCCGACCGGGGACACCGACGTGGAGCCCCGCGTCCGCGAACTGGCGCTGGCCCGTGAACGCGCGCTCGGGGTCGTCGCCGCGCACGAGGGCCGCCGCCCGGTGATCGGCGACGAGATCGGCGACGCCCGGCTCACCGCCGCGCTGGCCGCGGGCCCCGCCACCGTGCGGGACCTCGCCGCCGCGCTCGTCATCCCTCCCTCGCCGCCGTCGAAGGCCAAGGCGCGCACGGCGTTGGGCCTCGCCGCGGGGGCCGTGGGCGTGGCGGGGCTGGCGCTGCTCGTGACGGGTCGGTGGCTGCCGGGGGTCGCCCTGCTGACGCCGGTGCTGTTCCTCGGCATCCTGCGGCTCGTGGAATCCGCGACCGCCGACGACTCCGGCCAGCACAACCGCCGCGGCGGACCGGCCGCGGTCGAGGCAGCCGACCGGTGCGCCGCGCTGGGCCTGCCCGCGGAACCGCTGGTGCTCCAGGAACTCGCCGACCGGGCCGAGCGGCACATCGGGCTGCGCGCGTCCCGGACGATCTGGGACCAGCACCAGCGGCAGTACACCGAGAAGGCCACCCGGCAGGGCGAGGAGCTGCGGACCGCGTTGGCCGCCAAGGGGTACGTCGACCCGGACCTCTCCGTCGGCGACCTGCTGGGGCTGTACGAGCGGGCCTGCGCCATCGGCGCGCGGCAAGCCGTGATGGCGGCGCAGAAGGACGTGCTGACACGGGCCATCGCCGAACGCGACCAGGCCGAGGAGGCCGCCGTCGAGGTGGAACTGCTGCGCGCCAAGGCCCTGGAACTCGTCCGCGTGGCCGTGCTGAAGGTCGACCCGGACTCCTCGGCCACGACCGCGCCGCAACTGCTGGCGGCGCTCGACCAGTGGCAACGCGGCTGGGAGGACCAGCTGCGGGCCGTGGCCGCGGAACGCGACGCGTGGGTCGAGCTGACCACCCTGCTGACCGACTCCACGCAGGACGAACTGGCCGCGGGCCTCGTCGTCACGCGCGCGGAGCACGCCGCGCTCGCCGCCGAGTCCGACCGGGACGAGCTGGCGGCGGCCGCCACGGAGGCGAAGCGCGACGCGCTCGGGTCCGGCGAGGCGGAGGAGGTCGAGGCGCGCCTGGCCGAGGCCAGGACCACCGTCACCGCGGCCCGCGCCGAGGCCAAGCGCTTGGCCACCGCGGCCGACGAACTGGGCGGCGCGCTCGCCGAACGCGGACGCGGCCTGCCCGGCGTCCCGGAGGCGGAGGAGGCGCTGGCCGCCGCCCAGGCGGATCTCGCCGACCTCGCGTCCCTCGCCACGACCCTCACCGTCACGCGGAAGCACCTCGTCGCCGCGCGGGAGAACGTCCACCGCGACCTCGCCCCGATCCTCGCGGGCACCCTGCGCACGCACCTCCCGGAGATCACCGACGGCCGCTACACCGACGCCGCGGTCGACCCGAAGTCCCTCAAGGTCACCGTCCGCGGCCCGTCCGGCGTGTGGCGTCCGGCCACGAACCTGTCGCTGGGCACCGCGGAACAGGTGTACCTGCTGCTGCGCTTCGCCCTGGCCGAACACCTCACGACCCCCGGCGAGACCTGCCCGCTGCTGCTGGACGACATCACCGTCCAGGCCGACGACACCCGCACCACCGCGATCCTCGACCTCCTGCACACCCTGTCCGCCCGCCGCCAAGTCGTCCTGTTCGCCCAGGAGTCCGCCGTCCTCGCCTGGGCCCGCGCCACCCTCGACGGCGGCCGGGACGCGTTGCGCGAACTCACCCCGATCCCGGTGGAGTGACCGGTCCACGTGGCACAGTCGTGCTGTGCAGGTGAGGATTCTGGGCCCGCTGGAGGTGACCGAGGACGGCGTCCCGGTCCCGATCGGCGGCGCGCGGCTGCGGACGCTGCTGGTGCGGCTGGCGGTCGGGGTCGGCCGGGTCGTGACCGTGGACGAGCTGGCGGACGCGCTGTGGCCGCGTGACCCGCCCGCGGACCAGGGCAACTCGGTGCGGTCGCTGGTGGCGCGGCTGCGGCGGGTCCTGCCGAACCCCGAGGTGGTGCGGTCGGCCGCCGCGGGCTACCGGCTCGACCTGCCCGAGTCCTCGGTGGACGCCTACGAGTTCGAACGGCTGGCGCCCCTCGACGCGCGGGGCGCGCTGGCGCTGTGGCGCGGGCCCGCGCTGGTCGACGTCGGCGACGCCGAGTTCGCCACCGCCTACGCGGCCCGGCTGGAGGAGGCCCGGCTCGCGGCCGTGGAGGCGCGCGCCGAGGCCGATCTCGCGGAGGGCGCGGACGAGCGGCTGGTCGCGGAGCTGACCGGACTGGCCGCGCTGCACCCGTTGCGCGAACGGCTCCAAGGCCTGCGGGTGCTGGCGCTGCACGCGGTCGGCAGGCAGGCCGAGGCGTTGGCCGCGTACGAGGACGTGCGCCGCACGCTGGCCGAGGAGCTGGGCGCCGATCCGGGGCCGGGGCTGCGCGAAGTGCACCAGCGGGTGCTGCGCTCGACGGCGTCGCGCGGGAACCTGCGGACGGCGTTGACGAGCTTCGTCGGACGGCGGGCCGAGGTCGCGCGGGTGACCGCGCTGCTGGCGCGGGGCAGGCTGATCACCCTGGTCGGGCCCGGTGGCGCGGGCAAGACGCGGCTCGCGACGACGGCGGCCGGTCGGCTGCCCGGCGGGGCGTGGCTGGCGGAACTGGCGTCGGTGACCGACCCGGCCGACGTGCCCGCCGCGGTGCTGGGGGCGTTGGGAGCGCGGGACAAGCGCGCCCCGGACGGCGACCCGGCCCCGCTGGACGCGACCGCCCGGCTGGTGGAGTTGTTGTCCCGCGGGGAGAACGTCGTCGTGCTGGACAACTGCGAGCACGTCGTGGACGCGGCCGCGCGGCTCGCCGACGAGCTGCTCGGCCGCTGCCCGCGACTGCGGATCCTGGCCACGAGCCGGGAACCGCTCGGCGTGCTCGGCGAGGCGCTGTGCCCGGTGCCGCCGCTGGAGGTCCCGGAGCCCGAGCCGACGGTGGCGGAGGCGACCGCGACCGCCGCGGTCCGGCTGCTGGTCGACCGCGCCGCCGCGGTGCGGCCGGGGTTCGTGGTGGACGAGGCGAACGTGGCCGCCGTGGCGGAGATCTGCCGACGCCTCGACGGGCTGCCGCTGGCCATCGAACTGGCCGCCGCTCGTCTGCGGTCCCTGTCCGCCCGGCAGGTCGCCGCGCGGCTCGACGACCGGTTCCGGCTGTTGACCGGCGGCAGCCGCACGGCCCTGCCCCGCCACCAGACGCTGCGCGCGGTCGTGGCGTGGAGCTGGGGCCTGCTCGACGCCGACGAACGGGCGTTCGCGGAGCGGCTGGCGGTGTTCCCGGCCGCCATCAGCCTGGAGGCCGCCGAGCACCTGAGCCCCGGCACGGCGCTGGACCTGCTCACGGCGCTCGCGGACAAGTCCCTGCTCCAGGTCGTCGACGCGCCCGAGCCGTGCTTCCGGATGTTGGAGACCATCAAGGAGTTCGCCCTCGAACGGCTCGCCGAACGCGACGGCGTGACGGAGGCCCGGCGCGAGCACGCGCTGTACTTCCTCGACTTCGCCGAGACCGCCGAGACGCACCTGCGCGGCCCCGACCAGGTCGTCTGGGTGCCCCGGCTGGTCCTCGAACGCGACAACCTCGTCGCCGCGCTGCACTTCGCCGCCGACACCGGCGACGCGGCGACGGCCGTGCGGCTGGGCGCGTCGCTCGGCATGTTCGGCTGGATCCTCGGCGCCACGGTGGACACGGACGCCTGGCTGCGCCTCGCGCTGTCCGTGCCCGGCGACGCCCCGGAGCCCGCGAAGACCGTCGCCAAGGCGATGTTCCTGATCAACAGCGCCATCTGGGGCGGTGGCGACGACTGGAAGGCCTTCCTGGCCGACTTCCGCGACACCATCGCCGCCGTGAACCTGCACAGCGGGCACCCGGTGCTCGCGCTGTTCGAGCCGATGTTCGCGATCTTCTCCGACGACGTGGAACTCGGGCTCAGGGTCGTGGACGAACGGCTCGACCACCCCGACCCGTGGACCAGGGCCGCGCTGTGGATGGTGCGCGGGATGCTGCGGGAGAACGACGGCGACATGGCGGGCACCCGGCACGACATGACCAACGCCGTGACCCGGTTCCGCGAGGTCGGCGACCGCTTCGGGCTGTCGCAGTCGCTGTCGTCGCTGGCCGAGGCGCACCTGGTGTTCGGCGACCACGAGCGGGCGATCAGCGCGTTGGAGGAGGCCATCGCCCTGCGGCAGGAGCTCCAGCCCGACGACGACGTCTCGCACGACCGGCTGCTCCTCGCGGGCGCGCGCTCGCACCACGGTGACCCGGAGGGCGCGCGGGCCGA
This sequence comes from Umezawaea sp. NPDC059074, assembly GCF_042738955.1. NCBI lineage: Bacteria > Bacillati > Actinomycetota > Actinomycetes > Pseudonocardiales > Pseudonocardiaceae > Umezawaea > Umezawaea sp. NPDC059074. The sequence continues at coordinate 5,029 of NZ_JBHYHC010000109.1, read as the reverse complement.
GTACGAGGACATCGCCCGACCCCGCAAGGGGGTGCTCACGGACCACAGCGTCGCGTTCGCGCACCTGGCGCTGGGCGACCTGGACCGGATGGCGGGCGACCTGGACGCGGCGGAACGGCACTACGCGGTCAGCTCGGCCGTCCTCGACGAGTGGACGGTCATCGCGCCGCAGCTGCGGGCGTTGGCGCTCGCCTCCACGGCGTTGCTGGCGGTGCGGCGGGACGACCCGGCGACCGCGGGCGCGCTGCTGGAGGAGGCCGTCGAGCACGCCGTGAGCGCGAAGGACATGCCGGTGCTCGCCAAGATCGGCGTCGCGGTCGCGGCCCTGCGGGACCACGGCGGCGACCCGGTCGGGGCGGCCCGGCTGCTCGGCGTCGCCGAGCAGCTCCGCGGGGCGCCGGACCCGCTGAACCCCGACGTCGTCCGGCTGACGACGGCGTTGCGCGACCGGCTGGGCGGCGCCGCGTACGACGCCGCCCACGCCGAGGGCCGTGCGCTGGACCGCGCGGCCGCGGTCGATCAGGTGCGGCGGCGGTAGGCCCGGACCGCGAGCGGCGCGAACACCACCAGGAACCCGACCGACCAGACGAGCACCCACACGACGTCGTTCCCGAGTGGACCACCGAGCAGCAGCGCGCGGGAGGCGTCCATCATGTGCGCCACCGGGTTCACGTCCACCCAGGACTGCAACCAGCCCGGCATGGTCTCCTTCGGCGCGATCATGCTCGTGCCGAACGTCAGCGGGAACAGGATCACGAACGCCGTGCCCTGCACCGCACCCGGCGTCCGCATCAGCATCCCGATGAGCACGAACGCCCAGCTGAGGCAGAACGCGAAGAACACCGTCAACGCGCACGCCACCAGCACTGACACCAGGCTCGTGTGGAAGCGGAAGCCCATGACCGCCCCGAACGCCAGCAACGACACGATCGCCACGACGTACCGGATCAGATCCCCCGCCACCGACCCGATCAGCGGCGCGGACCGCCCGATCGGCAGGCTGCGGAACCGGTCGAACACGCCCTTGCCGATGTCGGTGTTGAGGTTCACGCCGGTCGCCATCCCGGCGAACATGACCGTCTGCACCATGATCGCGGGCAGCAGGAACTGGAGGTACGTGCCGGTGTCACCGGAGATGGCGCCGCCGAGCAGGTACACGTAGACCAGCACGAAGATGATCGGCTGGACCGTGACGTCGAGCAGCTGCTCGGGGGTGCGCAGCGTCTTGAGCACGCTGCGCTTGGCCAGCGCGTAGCTGTGCCGGACGAGCCCGAAGGGCCGCGGCTCGATGCGCACGGGCGCGGACAGGCGCGGTTCGGCGAGCGCGGTCATGCCGCGTCCTCCTTGGTGTGGTGGCCGGTGAGGGTGAAGAAGACCTCGTCGAGGCTGGGCAGGCGCAGCGACAGCTCGGTGACCGGGATCCGCTCCCCCGCCAGCCGCCGCACGATCTCGGTGAACGCCGCGTCGCCGTCGACCGGGACGGTCAGCACCCCGCGAGCGGGCGATTCCACCTTCCGCCCGGCGACCGCGGCCGCGATGGCCTCGGCGGCGTCGAGGTGCGCCGGGTCGACGGGCCGGATCAGCACGGTCTGCCCGCCCACGACGCGCTTGAGCTCACCGGGAGTGCCGTTGGCGATCACCTTGCCCTCGTCGATCACCGAGATGGTGTCGGCGAGCGCGTCGGCCTCCTCCAGGTACTGCGTGGTCAGCAGCACCGTGACGCCGTCGTTCGCGAGCGAGCGGACCATCGTCCACACGTCCTCGCGCTTCGCCGGGTCGAGCCCGGTCGTCGGCTCGTCCAGGTAGATCACGTCCGGCCGCCCGACCAGGCTCGCGGCCAGGTCCAGCCGCCGCCGCATCCCGCCCGAGTAGTGCTTGACCTGCTTGCCCGCCGCCTCGGTCAGCCCGAACCCGGCCAGCAGCTCCACGGCCCGCGCCTTCGCGGCGGGCGTCCGCAGGTCCAGCAGCTGCCCGATGAGCACCAGGTTCTGCGTGCCCGTGAGGTCCTCGTCGACCGACGCGTACTGCCCGGTCAACCCGATCATCCGCCGCACCTTCGCGGCGTCCTTCACCACGTCCAGCCCGCCCACGGTCGCCCGCCCCGCGTCGGGAGTCAGCAGCGTCGTCAGGATCCGCACCGCGGTCGTCTTCCCCGCCCCGTTGGGCCCGAGCACCCCCAGCACGGTGCCCCGCTCCGCGCGCAGGTCGATCCCCGCGAGCGCGGTCGTCCTGCCGTACCGCTTGACCAAGCCGTCGGCCTCGAAAGCCAATGGCATCAGCTCGTCCCCCTCCGTTTTCGTGCGAACAGGGGACGACCCTCCCCGACGGCCGTGCCAGATCCGGCACACCGCCGTGTCACGCCATGTCAGGACGACACACGAACCCGCAGAAATCTCTCTAACCCATCAGTGCCGGTTATCCACGCGCAGTGGCATAAAAGCCGGTTCACCACTCGAGGAATTACACCCGATGGTGTGACAACTCTTCAGTAGGTCGCATTCGGCCTTACGTTTTCGACACCAGGCAGCCGACCGGAGGAGACGGGACCCTTGCCGAGCCGAACAGCCACCACCATGACGGCCATCCACGAAGAGATAGCCGAACGCCTGCTGTTCGCCAAAGGCCTCCTCACCACGGGCGGCCTCGCGACAGGCATCTGGCCCAAGTGCTGCGCCTGGCTACTGCGCACAGCCCTCGAACGCTCTGTCGCGGCCATCCACCGAGCCCACCACGAACCCAGCATCTCGATGCGAACGGACCTCCTCACCCTCCCCCTCTTCGTCGACCAACCCCTCGCCCACCACACAGCCCGCCTCTGGGGCACCTTGAGCGTCGTCGCCAACCACACCGACTACAACGAGGCCCCAACAATCGCCGAACTCCGCGCCTGGCACACCGAAGCCTCCACCGTGACCACCGGCCTGCTGACCGCCCTGCCCTAGCCCGGCGAACCGAGCGGCTCGCGGCCGAACCGACGAAGGCGAGCAGCTCCGGGTGAAGCACCAGGGCGAGCGGGTTCCTGCGCTCGCCCCGACGGGCGCACGCCGATCGGCGACCAATTCCGCACAACTGCGGTGCCGCGATTCCCCCGTTCGGCAAGGCTGCTCACTGATCGTCGCGCCCGGCGCTCGACAGCACTGACACCTCGTCAACAAGCACAACAGGAGCTCGAAATCTTGACCTCGCCGTCGGCGACCGACCTCACGGTCAGAAGCGAAAGCATCCAGACGATGTACACCGACTACCTCAGTCGCCGGTACAGCGTCAACCGCCGGTACCAGCGGAAGCTCGTCTGGACGGTGGAGGAGAAGCGGGCTCTGGTCGACTCCATCCTGAAGGACCTCCCCATCCCTCTGGTGCTCGTCGCCGAGATATCGAGCCCGATGCTCAACGGGTACGAGCTCATCGACGGGATGCAGCGGCTCAACGCGATATTCTCGTTCATCGAGAACGAGTTCGACCTCGACGGCTACTACTTCGACCTCGAGGCCCTGGCCGACACGAAGGACCGCAGGGACCGGGGTGAGATCACCCAGCTGACCCCCGTGCTGTCCCGCGACCAGACGCGGAAGATCGCCAACTACCTCCTCCCCATCTCGATCTTCAAAGCCCCCAGCACCGACCAGGTCGACGAGGTCTTCCGCCGCATCAACGCGGGTGGGCGAACGCTGTCCGGGCAGGAGCTGAGGCAGGCCGGATCGACGACCGAGATCGCCCAGCTGGTGCGGGTGGTGTCGAGCCGGATCAGGGGCGACTCGAGCAGGAGCGACATCGTGTCGCTCGAGGAGATGTCGCGCCTCAGCATCAACAACAAGCAGCTCGACTACGGCGTCGACGTCGATTCGATCTTCTGGGTGCAGCAGAGCATCCTGCGCAGGCTCGACGTCCGCAGCTCCGTCGACGAGCAGCTCATCCTCGACATCCTGGTCGACTGCCTGGTCGATCCGATCCAGTCGTCGGGAACCGACACCAGGGACGCCGTCTACGGGAAGCACGACAGGGACAAGACCACCGCGGCGGCGCTGGAGAAGCGCGTCGAGGGCCTGATCGAGGCCTACGGACTCCAGCAGGTCGAGGACGACTTCTTCCTGGTCTTCGACGAGTTGCGGGCCGTGCTCAAGTCGTCGAAGGAACGATTCGTCAAACTCGTCGTCGGACGAACGTCCGGCGGACGCTACCCACGCTACTTCCAAGCCGTCTACCTGGCATTTTGGCATCTCATCATCCGCGACGGGATGCGGGTCGCGGACCGGGAGAAGGCGGTGGCGCTCCTCAAGGACATCGGCACACCGAAGGGGCCGCTGAACATCCCAGGAGGCGGCGGGGACTGGACCGCGGACGACAAGCGCAAGAACATCAGAGCGGTGAAGGGCGCCGTGCAGGAGGCCTTCGAGAAGGCCGACGACAACCGCAAGGACGCCAGCAGGTTCGGGTTGGCCTCGCTCCTCGAGAAGGTCCTCGCCAACTCGGTGACCGAGCAGTCCTTGTGCGAGCTGAAACAAGGCTTGCTGAGCCTGAACGGTAACTCCAGGGCGTTCGACCAGAAGTCGTGGGACAAGATCCTCAAAACCATCACGGCGATCGCCAACGACGGCCCGGAGTCAACGGGCTACCTCGTGATCGGAGTTGCGGACAAGGCAGCGGACGTGACGAGGATCCAGGCGCTGGACGGTGTCGAGGCATCGCACTACCGGGGGTTCGACATCGTCGGGATCGAACGGGAAGCCGTGGCACGCGGCGAGTCGACGAAGACCTACTTCGACTGGATCATGGACAAGCTCTCGGGATCGGCCCTTCCCGACTCGCTGCGGTCGCAGGTGAGCGCAGGGGTGAGCCTGATCGACTACTACGGGCGTGCAGTGGTCCTCGTGAAGATCAATTGCGCTGACGGCCCCTTCTTCTACAAGGACGAGGTGTACGAGAGGAAGGGCTCGGGCACGTCGCTGGTCCCGCAGAGCGACTGGAAGAGGTTGTACAAGAAGTTCTGAAGCGCACTCCGGTCTCCCGGTGGTCACGCGCTGCGCGTGAC